>NZ_JBJPHS010000031.1:0-62604 GCF_052939495.1 Phormidesmis sp. 146-12
ATGGACACTGGCACTATTTTACTGGCTACACCTTCCTATTTCCAATAAAGTCTAACGATTAAGTTTCAGAGGTGAAGTGCTTGAGGTGAGATGTTTAAGGTGAAGTGTTTGAGGTGAGATGTTTAAGGTGATGTGAATTCGCTGAAATTCTTTCGCGCTGTTCCCTGAAGCTTTTGCCCTCCGCTTCCCTCTGAATAACTTTCACTAGCGGGATCTCGAAGCGCGTGCAGCAAAGCATTTCACCGAATTCACATCTGACTACACCCTGGAAACTCTAGGCGGCTGGCTTGAGTTTATCTAAAGCAAGGTTGAGCTTCAAGACATTTACGCCAGGTTCGCCAAAAATGCCCAAAAAGCGACCATCCGTATTTTGTGAGATCAGAATTTCGACCTGATTGGGCTGTACTCCTCTGGCTTTGGAGACGCGATCGACTTGGGCAGTGGCCGACTCTGGCGTAATGTGCGGGTCAAGGCTAGAACCAGAGGTATAAACGAGATCAGCCGTCGGTTTTACGCCTGCTTTTTGGAGACGAGGAATGTCACCTTCGATCGCGTTGGCTGGGTCAGGATCGCTCTTACCTCTGATTCGATCCAACAAGGCGGGATTGCTAGGAGCTAGATTGCTCGCCCCTGATACGCCCGTTTTGAGAACACCCGCTTCGTCCTTTTGGGGATCAGCCGTACTGTAGCTGGTGGTGCTGGGGCGACTGTTGAAATATCTGTCTGAGGTAAACGGCTGACCAATCAGCGCCGATCCAACGTCTTGACCTTGAGCATTTTTAAGCAGACTGCCATTGGCCTGAAACGGAAAAACAATCTGCCCAAACGCAATCATGACCAAGGGATACATCACTGCGGTCAACACCCAAAGCACCAGGGTAGATCTGACGGCTCTACCTGCCTCACGCGCAAAACTCATTAGAATCTCTCCGGTACAAACATGACAAAGAATAAATAGATGCCCAGGGCGACCACAACCAGTCCGAGCGCTGACAACCAATAGGTTTGGCTCCGAGACAGATCGCCCCCCGTAGCCGCAAAGACCGCAGGCGCTAAGACCAGATTGAAACACAGTCCTAGAAACAGGTAGAGCGGTAGTTTTTGTCTGCGCCACTCAGCAAAGAGATCGATCGCAGTTTCGACAATCTGAACAGAAGTTTGAGAAAATGATGAACGAGTTGGTTTCATGGCGATGATTGGTTCTAAGAAAAAGGAATTAGCACATCGATGATTTTGATGGCAATAAAAGGAGCAATGACACCGCCAACGCCATAAAGCAAAATATTACGACGCAGCAATTGATCAGCCGTCAATGGTCGAAACTGCACGCCCTTTAACGCCAACGGAATCAAAGCAGGAATAATCAGCGCATTGTAAATCAAGGCTGAAATGATGGCAGATTGGGGACTTTTTAGCTGCATGACATTCAATGCCCCAATGCCAGCCGCCGCAAAGATTGTCGGAATGATCGCAAAATACTTGGCAATGTCGTTGGCGATCGAGAAGGTCGTCAGGGCCCCACGGGTGATGAGAAGCTGTTTGCCGATCGTCACCAGATCAATCAGCTTAGTCGGGTCAGAATCTAAGTCCACCATGTTGGCCGCTTCTTTGGCAGCCTGGGTTCCCGAATTCATCGCCACACCGACGTTGGCTTGAGCGAGAGCAGGCGCATCATTGGTGCCGTCTCCCGTCATGGCGACCAGCTTGCCCTGAGATTGTTCTCGACGGATGACATCGATTTTGTCTTCGGGAGTGGCTTCGGCGATAAAGTCGTCTACGCCTGCTTCTTGAGCGATCACCGAGGCGGTAATTTGGTTGTCACCTGTGAGCATGATCGTTTTGACTCCCATGCGGCGGAGTTGATCAAAGCGTTCTCTTAGACCTGGTTTTACAATGTCTTTGAGGTAGATCACGCCGTAGATTTCGCTATCTTGACAGACGGCGAGGGGCGTTCCTCCCAGTCGAGAGACGCGCTCATAGGCTTCGTCTAGTTGAGAAGGGACAGTGCCCCCGCGTGATCGCACAAATCCCCGAATCGCATCGACTGCCCCTTTACGAACTTCGCGCCCGTTGGGTAGGTCAGTGCCGCTCATTCGAGTTCTAGCGGAGAATTCTACTCCAGAAGCATGGTCGGTATCGAAGCTGACAGTCGCGCCATTTTGCTCGGCTAACCGAACGATCGATTTCCCTTCTGGCGTTTCGTCAAACACACTGGCGGCGAGCGCAACCTGAGACACTTCTTCAAGACTGTGACGATTGACGGGGATGAACTCAGCCGCTAACCGATTGCCTAATGTGATCGTGCCTGTTTTGTCGAGTACCAGCGTGTTGATGTCTCCGCAAGCTTCGACGGCTCGACCCGATGTGGCGATGACATTAAACTGAGCGACGCGATCCATTCCGGCGATGCCGATCGCACTCAACAAGCCCCCAATCGTCGTCGGAATTAGGGCAACTAGCAGCGAGATCAGAATGGCGATCGTCGTCGGTGACTGCACATAGTTAGCGAGCGGTGATACCGTGGCTACCACAATCAAAAAGACGAGCGTCAGAACCGAGAGCAACACTGTCAAAGCAATCTCGTTGGGCGTTTTGCTGCGGGATGCCCCTTCGACTAGCGAAATCATGCGATCGATAAAGCCTTGACCGGGATCAGACGTGACTCTAAGAATCAATTCATCAGACAGAATGCGCGTTCCCCCTGTTACCGAACTCATGATATCTGTACCGGGCTGTTTGAGAACGGGAGCCGATTCGCCTGTGATTGCAGATTCATCAACCGATGCGACCCCCTTGATCACTTCACCATCAGAGGGAATCATATCGCCTGCGACGACTTTCACCTGATCGCCTTTTCGCAGTGCGGTCGAACTCACTTCTTGAATGGAGCCGTCTGGCAGTAGTTTGCGAGCGATCGTATCGGATCGAGTCGATCGCAGCGAATCCGCTTGGGCCTTCCCTCTTCCTTCGGCAACCGCTTCCGCAAAGTTGGCAAAGACAATGGTGAAGAACAAAATCAGTGTAATCAGTCCGTTGAGCACCCGTTCTTGACCCGGATCGCCCTGGACAGTGCCAAACAGATTGGGATCAAGGGTAACGAGCAGAGTGACGATCGTGCCAATCCAGACCACAAACATGACGGGATTTTTGACCTGATTGCGCGGATCGAGCTTGGTAAATGACTCCCGAATTGCTCTCTGATAAAGCCCACTCATGTTTACTTTAGGCGTGCGTCTGCCAGCGTCGCGAGTGTTGATTGGCTGAGAAGCGATCGGAGTCGTATCCTGTGGAGTGTCCATAAGTTCAGAATTTGTCGGAAGTGAGGAGTAACAATCAGGCTCAATTTTGAAGGTGAGAATTTAGCTACCCAATTCCTTTAGCAATTTGGAAAGCTTCGGCGATCGGCCCCAGCGCCAAAACTGGGAAGAAGGTGAGTGCGCCTAAAATTAAAACTACGCCTGCTGTCACTCCAGTAAAGAGTCCTGTATCGGTACGCAGCGTTCCGGTGGTGAGCGGAACAGGCTGTTTGCGCGACATGCTATCTGCCAGCAGCAGAAGGGCCGTGATCGGAACAAAGCGTCCGATTAACAAACTAAAACAAGTGCTGAGATTCCACCAGAGAGCGGTTGCGGTTTGGGTTGCGCCCCCCGCTATCGCAAACGGCGACGGCTGAGAATCGCCCAATCCTTCAAATCCAGAACCATTATTTGCAGCGGCTGACGCATATTCATACATCACTTGAGCTAATCCATGAAAACCAGGATTACTAATACCCGCTAACTGATCAGGAAATGCCAGCGCGATCGCTCCGGGAATTAGAATTGCGATTGGGTGAACTAATAGAATTAGAAAGCTGGCTAAAACCACTTCTCGCTTCTCAATTTTGCGCCCCAAAAACTCCGGAGTTCTACCGACCATTAATCCTGTGACGAATACTGCGAGGATCAAGTAAGCGAATAGATACGCCGTCCCAGTACCCTGTCCGCCCCAGATGATTTGCAGAAACATATTCGACAAAGTGACAAAGCCACCATTGGGCATAAACGAATCGTGCAAACTGTTGACTGCACCACACATCGTCCCCGTCGTCGTCGTCGCAAACAGGGCAGACTGGGCCCAGCCAAACCGGACTTCTTTTCCTTCTAGATTGGGAGCCTGACCTCCCAGCAGCGCATTGACTGCGGGGTTACCGTTGTATTCTCCAATTGCGTTGGTGATGATGAAGCCAACATAAATTGAGAACACCATCCCATACACTAACCAGGCTTGTTTTCGATTGTTAGCAAACACGCCATAGGTGTAGATAAAGGACGTTGGAATACACACCATTCCCACAATTTGAATCAGATTGGTGAATGGATTTGGATTCTCAAACGGATGAGCTGAGTTAATGGCAAAGAAACCGCCGCCGTTTTCTCCCAACTGCTTGATAATTTCGTAGTGCGCCACGGGCCCGCGAGCGATCGCTTGACTCACAGCCGGATCTTCTAGTGTCGCCACCACTGCTGGCCCTGCGAACGTTTCGGGAACACCAGATGCAATGAGAACAACCGCCCCCACAATGCTGATTGGCAACAAAATGCGGGTAATTGATCGAATCAAATCCACATAAAAGTTGCCCAAGGGCCGACCCGTCAATCCGCGAATAAAGGCAATCCCCACGGCTAACCCCGTCGCTGCCGAAGTAAACATGTGATAGCCCAATCCCAACATCTGAGTGCCATAGCTCAGGTAGGTTTCGCCAGAGTAGTGCTGCTGGTTGGTGTTAGTGATAAACGAAATCGTGGTATGCAGCGCAGTGTCCCAAGTTGGGGCACCAACTCCCGTTGGATTAAACGGTAACCAACCTTGGCTGAGAATGATCAAAAAGAGCAGCAGAGCCATGACAAAGTTGCTGTATATGATCGCTCGTGCATATTGCCAACCCGTCATGTTTTCTCTGGCTTGAACACCCGACAAAGCGTAAAGTAAGCGCTCGATCGGATTCAGAATGGGGTCGAGCAGAGTTCTTTGTTCTTGATAAACGCGGGCCATATACCCCCCCAAGAAGGGAGTCATTGCTACTACAATGAGCAGCGTCAATGCAATTTGAAACCACCCTTGAAGCATGGTTCATTGAACTCCAATATGATAAATCTGAAATTTTGGTTGAGAAGGCGATCAAGCTTCAGTCGTTAGACCTTAGACTTTAGACTTTGAATACAGGTTGTTAGTCTTTGGTCTTCGATCTTTACCAATCCTGTATCGCTAATGGAAGAAATTGATATGAAAAGCACAACCATAAGCCCATCTAACTACTAGACTGTAGACACTCAAATCTGTATTTCTAGTAACTAGAACTTTTTGCCTTTAGAAGCCTTCAATTTCAATCATGTGAGAACTATTGGAGAATAACAAGGTATATCTTTGCGTTTACCCCGCTCATCTCTTTCTCCAAAGGTCTTTCTAGTAGCTAAAGCATTTCGGCTGTTTAGATAAAATCTATATCTGTGTGTATACTCGATCTAAACATCAAGTGGACAAAGAATTCACCGTAGTTCCGGTAGTTTGTAAAAGTCAATCAGTCAAAAGACCTAATTAACTGTAAGCTCGATAAATCTTGCAGACAACGCTTGTCCAAAAGTCTTCCAGAATTAGGAGACAGAAACACTCAACAACGAAGCGAAAGACATCATCGAACCAACACTAATTAAACATTCTGTAACTGCTGTTGGGCAAACTGCACGCGCGATCGAATCGCTAGACTTTCATCTGTTTGAGCAAGGTGATGGAAATGAGCCTGAATTTGAGCAAACCAATCAGGATACGTTTTGACCACGGCGATCGCTAAGAATTGTAGTGCCAAAATAGCTGCATATCGAACGACCCATTCATGATCGTGAGAAACCTTCAGCAGAGCCTGGAGAGCCTGAAGTTGTGCCGATTGTCTGTGAGTGGAGTCTAACTTTTCCCAGTTGATCGTGCCCAATCCTCTCGTGGCAGCCCGTCGCACACTCATCGCAAAATCATTCTGGGCCGCAGTAAGCAAGATCTCCAAACCACGAGGGTCACCGATACCAGCTAAAGCACGCACCGCCCAGGCTCTCGCTCCATAATTGTAGCCATCCAACTGTTCTAATAATGGACCGACGGACGCTTCCCCAAGTCGAATCAACCCATCTACCGCTGCAACCGCTGCCCCAGGATTGTTATAGCCAAGCGCCGTGATCAACACTGGGATTGCTTCGATCGCTTCAGCACTGGCCAGATTTTGCACTGCCTCTAACAGACGAGTTGAGGAATCGGCTTGATCAACAGCAAGAATTAAAGTTTGGATGTCAGTCACGATCGCTTGGAAACAAAAACTAAATGGACTTAGACGCAAAGAACCGTTTGCATCTTCACCCCTTTCTACCGTAATGGCGATGGCTCACCTCGTCTTCAGTAGCTAAAGTTTAGGGCCGATCAACACTCAATAACACGGCAAGTTCAGCGTCTTAGGATAGAAACCTAAAGCCTCATTCCAGGATTTAGAAAGAGGCTTTAGGCTTTTGGTTGAGATAGAGGTCCTGGCGATGAGCTATTTTTGCAGGAGGCTACCCTCCGACTATCTTCGCCGCTGCCGCGTTTCACACCTGAGTTCGAGATGGGTCAGGGTGGTGCCACGACGCTAGGAACACCAGGAAAGCTTGTAGTTAAGGCATTTTCAATTGATTCATCAGTTCGATGAATCAACTAAAGAGATAGAGCCATGAAGGCTGCATAGACACTTGTCATAATCAAACACTAGATGCCGGTTTAAGTTGATAGTTGATAGTTGAGGTCAAGCCCTCGGTCTATTAGTACTTCTCGACTGCACGCATTACTGCGCTTCCATCTAAAGCCTATCAACGGGTGGTCTACCCGTGACCTTACTGGGTTAACCCCATGAGAGCACTCATCTTGAGGTGGGCTTCCCACTTAGATGCTTTCAGCGGTTATCCGCTCCGCACATGGCTACCCTGCGTTTACCGTTGGCACGATAACAGGTACACCAGCGGTGCGTCCTTCCCGGTCCTCTCGTACTAAGGAAGGCTCCTCTCAATGCTCTTACGCCTGCACCGGATATGGACCGAACTGTCTCACGACGTTCTGAACCCAGCTCACGTACCGCTTTAATGGGCGAACAGCCCAACCCTTGGGACGTACTACCGCCCCAGGTTGCGATGAGCCGACATCGAGGTGCCAAACCTCCCCGTCGATGTGAACTCTTGGGGGAGATCAGCCTGTTATCCCTAGAGTAACTTTTATCCGTTTAGCGACGGCCTTTCCACGCAGCGCCGTCGGATCACTAAAGCCGACTTTCGTCCCTGTTTGACGTGTTTGTCTCACAGTCAAGCTCTCTTGTGCTTTTACACTCTACGGCTGATTTCCAACCAGCCTGAGAGAACCTTTGCGCGCCTCCGTTACCTTTTAGGAGGCGACCGCCCCAGTCAAACTGCCCACCTGATACTGTTCCTTCGCCGGTTAACGGCTGAGGGTTAGAATTCTAGCTTTGTTAGAGTGGTATCTCACCGTTGGCTCCATCGTCCCCACAAGGACAATCTCACAGCCTCCCACCTATCCTGCGCAAACAAAGCCCGAACCCAATACCAGGCTACAGTAAAGCTTCATAGGGTCTTTCTGTCCAGGTGCAGGTAGTCCGTATCTTCACAGACACTCCTATTTCGCCGAGCCTCTCTCCGAGACAGCGCCCAAATCGTTACGCCTTTCGTGCGGGTCGGAACTTACCCGACAAGGAATTTCGCTACCTTAGGACCGTTATAGTTACGGCCGCCGTTCACCGGGGCTTCAGTCGCCAGCTTCGGATTGCTCCTAACCAACTTCTTTAACCTTCCGGCACTGGGCAGGCGTCAGCCCCCATACTTCGTCTTACGACTTCGCGGAGACCTGTGTTTTTGGTAAACAGTCGCTTGGGCCTCTTCACTGCGACCACCTCTCGGTGGCACCCCTTCTCCCGAAGTTACGGGGCCATTTTGCCGAGTTCCTTAGAGAGAGTTATCTCGCGCCCTTGGGTATTCTCAACCTTCCCACCTGTGTCGGTTTAGGGTACAGGTAATTTTGGATTAACGTGGTTAGAGCTTTTCTAGGAAGCTTGACATCACACACTTCGAGTCCGTAGACTCTCGTACTCATGCCTCCGCTCAAGTCGTTTTCACCGACTCTCATCGCCTCGGACACTTAAACCCCTAACCAACATGGGGCTGTGTTAGCCTTCTCCGTCCCTCTGCACAATCCAAAATCAGTATCGGAATCTTAACCGATTGTCCATCGACTACGCTCTTCAGCCTCGCCTTAGGTCCTGACTCACCCTCCGTGGACGAGCCTTCCGGAGGAAACCTTGGGATTTCAGGGCATTGGATTCTCACCAATGTTTGCGCTACTCAAGCCGACATTCTCACTTCTGCTTCGTCCACACCTGCTTCCGCTGATGCTTCAAACTACAACAGAACGCTCCCCTACCGATACATCGATAGATATATCCCACAGCTTCGGTACATAACTTAGCCCCGTTCATTTTCGGCGCAGGAACGCTTGACCAGTGAGCTATTACGCACTCTTTTAAGGATGGCTGCTTCTAGGCAAACCTCCTGGTTGTCTTTGCATTCCCACCTCCTTTATCACTGAGTTATGATTTGGGGACCTTAGCTGGTGGTCTGGGCTGTTTCCCTCTTGACGATGAAGCTTATCCCCCACCGTCTCACTGGCAATGTGTGCACAAGGTATTCAGAGTTTGACTCGATTTGGTACCGCTCTCGCAGCCCGCACCGAATCAGTGCTTTACCCCCTTGCTATAATCATTGCCGCTGCGCCTCAACACATTTCGGGGAGAACCAGCTAGCTCCTGGTTCGATTGGCATTTCACCCCTAACCACAGGTCATCCGCTGATTTTTCAACATCAGTCGGTTCGGACCTCCACTTGGTGTTACCCAAGCTTCATCCTGCCCATGGTTAGATCACCAGGGTTCGGGTCTATAAATACAGATTAGCGCCCTTATCAGACTCGCTTTCGCTTTGACTTCGCCATTCTCGGCTTAATCTACCTGTACCTATAAGTCGCCGGCTCATTCTTCAACAGGCACACGGTCAGACGTTTAAATCGTCCTCCCATTGCTTGTAAGCTGATGGTTTCATGTTCTATTTCACTCCCCTTCCGGGGTTCTTTTCACCGTTCCCTCGCGGTACTGGTTCACTATCGGTCACACAGGAGTATTTAGCCTTACGAGGTGGTCCTCGCAGATTCACACGGGATTTCACGTGCCCCATGCTACTCGGGATGCAGCTAGTATCATTAAGCTTTCGACTACGGGACTTTCACCCCCTCTGGTGCAGCATTCCACTGCTTCGTCTAGCCGCTTGAGTCCATATCGCTGTCCCACGACCCCAAAGTGCATGCACTCTGGTTTAGGCTGTTTCCGTTTCGCTCGCCGCTACTTGGGAAATCACGTTTGTTTTCTCTTCCTTCAGCTACTAAGATGTTTCAATTCGCTGAGTTCGCTCTTTCCACCCTATGGATTCAGGTGGCAGTATATAGGGTTGCCCCATTCGGAAACCTCTGGATCAATGCTTGCTTCCAACTCCCCAGAGCATATCGTCGGTAACCACGTCCTTCTTCGCCTCTGTGTGCCTAGGTATCCACCATCAGCCCTTCTTAGCTTGACCACTTGTTTCTCAACAATTCGGTCAACTTCAACTAACTCTCAACATTGGTGTCTGTGATATTTGTCTCTGACATCTCATCCGTTATTCTCCAGTTCTTCCTGGAAAAACATTCCGAGAGTCAGCTACTTTCTACCTGACAAGTTTCTATGCAGTTTTCATGGTTCTAGCTGAGTCAGACCCAGCAGACTCTTTAGTGTTACCTAAATCAGTTGCTGGACTGTTTGACTGTCTTGGACAGTGGAGGTTAGCGGACTCGAACCGCTGACATCCTGCTTGCAAAGCAGGCGCTCTACCAACTGAGCTAAACCCCCCTTCGATAAGAATGGTGGGCCATCCTGGACTCGAACCAGGGACCTCACCCTTATCAGGGGTGCGCTCTAACCACCTGAGCTAATAGCCCATCTACCCAACCAAGCTCATAGTCTGGAAGTCAACACTTATTCTCGAACGACCTTGGGATGACCATCTCAAAACGTGTCAAGCAGTCATTCGCGATGAAGCTTTGGATTTCTCCTCACGCCTCACGCCTCACGCCTCACTATCTTGAGAGGGTAGGTCTCCCTAAAAGGAGGTGATCCAGCCACACCTTCCGGTACGGCTACCTTGTTACGACTTCACCCCAGTCATCAGCCCTGCCTTCGGCATCCTCCTCCGCGAACGGTTGGAGTAACGACTTCGGGCGTGGCCAACTTCCATGGTGTGACGGGCGGTGTGTACAAGGCCCGGGAACGTATTCACCGCAGTATGCTGACCTGCGATTACTAGCGATTCCGCCTTCATGCAGGCGAGTTGCAGCCTGCAATCTGAACTGAGCCACGGTTTATGAGATTTGCTTGTCCTCGCGAACTTGCGGCTCTTTGTCCGTAGCATTGTAGTACGTGTGTAGCCCAAGGCGTAAGGGGCATGCTGACTTGACGTCATCCCCACCTTCCTCCGGTTTGTCACCGGCAGTCTCTCTAAAGTGCCCAACTTAATGATGGCAACTAGAAACGAGGGTTGCGCTCGTTGCGGGACTTAACCCAACATCTCACGACACGAGCTGACGACAGCCATGCACCACCTGTGTTCGCGCTCCCGAAGGCACTCTTCCCTTTCAAGAAGATTCGCGACATGTCAAGCCTTGGTAAGGTTCTTCGCGTTGCATCGAATTAAACCACATACTCCACCGCTTGTGCGGGCCCCCGTCAATTCCTTTGAGTTTCACACTTGCGTGCGTACTCCCCAGGCGGACAACTTAACGCGTTGGCTACGGCACTGCCCGGGTCGATACGGGCAACACCTAGTTGTCATCGTTTACGGCTAGGACTACAGGGGTATCTAATCCCTTTCGCTCCCCTAGCTTTCGTCCATGAGTGTCAGTTCAGGCCCAGTCACGCGCTTTCGCCGCTGGTGTTCTTCCCAATCTCTACGCATTTCACCGCTACACTGGGAATTCCCGTGACCCCTACCAAACTCTAGTCTTGTAGTTTTCACTGCCTGTATCTAGTTAAGCTAGACGCTTTGACAGCAAACTTTCAAAACCACCTGCGGACGCTTTACGCCCAATAATTCCGGATAACGCTTGCATCCTCCGTATTACCGCGGCTGCTGGCACGGAGTTAGCCGATGCTGATTCATCAGGTACCGTCATTGATTTCTTCCCTGATAAAAGAGGTTTACGACCCAAGAGCCTTCCTCCCTCACGCGGTATTGCTCCGTCAGGCTTTCGCCCATTGCGGAAAATTCCCCACTGCTGCCTCCCGTAGGAGTCTGGGCCGTGTCTCAGTCCCAGTGTGACTGGTCATCCTCTCAGACCAGTTACCGATCGTCGCCTAGGTAAACCATTACTCCACCTACTAGCTAATCGGACGCGAGCTCATCTTCAGGCTATAAATACTTTCACCCCGAAGGGCACATCGGGCTTTAGCAACCGTTTCCAGTTGTTGTTCCCGTCCTGAAGGCAGATTCTCACGCGTTACTCACCCGTCCGCCACTAAATCCGAAGATTCCGTTCGACTTGCATGTGTTAAGCATACCGCCAGCGTTCATCCTGAGCCAGGATCAAACTCTCCATGTTGTTGAGTTTCATTCGCTCATTCTTCGGTAAGCTCAAATTACTCTGAAACTTACCTCTCGTTGCGTTACCTTCTCCCAATCCCCTCAAGAACCTAATTCTCTCGAAAATTGGGAAATCAATTTACTTTGACGAGGTTAAGTGCTATTCTGACTTCCAAACTATGCAGTTGTCTTGGTTCAGTGCCCCCAGAAGAACCGCCGCTTTCGCTTGGCTCCTCTCGACCGCTTGACTAATGTAGCGTGAACTTAAACCTACTGTCAAGAGATTCGCTGGAAAATGTTCCGAAGGGGCTGGAAGTCTTTTGGCCCAGATGTTTGAAAAATTCATCAATGTCTCTCAGTGCTATGAGGAACTCTTCTTGAGAGGGTACTCATCTGCTATGAGCTTTAGACCATGCGAGATTTCTTCTTGAAGGGCTTCGGTGAATGCTTGAGCAGTTTGTTGCTCATCAGGTTGACGGTACTGCTTTATAAATAGAGGTGGAGCAATATGAACAATAACTTCTGCCCTCGGAGATGAAGTAGGGCTGTATTGTATTGCGATCGGCACTACAGGAATAGAGATTTCTGGTTTTGCGGTTGCTTCAGTTTGGAGAATTAAGCGAGCTATTCCAGGCTTTAAAGTACGTAGAGCCTCATCCCGAACGATTCCACCTTCAGGAAAAACAACTAGCTTTTCCCCCGCTCGAAGTAATTGAATGGTCAGACGGATACTAGAGACTTTGGGACGAGTGGGGTCAAGCGAGAAGCCTCCCAATCGTTGAATTAGCCAACCCTGCGCGCCAGTCATTTGATCCGATCGCGTCATAAATCTCAGAGGTTCTCTACTCAACAGAGCGAGAACAAGCGGATCCCAACGGCTAAAGTGTTTGGAGGCTAAGACCATCGGGCCTTTGTCTGGAAGATTTCCACGGCCCTGAATTGTAATCTGACTGAAATAGAAGTGAAGAAAGGCACGGTGAATAGGAAACAGCGACCAGTAGAGCCACGGAGCAACGTTTGCGGATTCAAGCACGATCAACCTTAATTGTTTAGCGTCTTGATTGTAAGAATTTGGGGCGGAGTCGCGTCAGGAGGACATAGAAAATCGACTTCGACTGAGCGTTGAGTGCCTCCTTTTAGGGTCAGCGTCACCAGTGGTTCACCTTGTTGTCCTCTACGTTGAACCAGATGGATGTATCGGATTTGTGGAGTTCCTTGATCGTCTGCATAACGAAGTCGAACCGTGCCTCGAAAGAAGATTTGAGGTTCAGGGGCGGTGAAAAAGAGCAGTTCATCTCTGCCCTTGTCCTGTTTGACGGGAGTTTCGACCACCAGTGCAACAGTTTTAGTTTGCTTTGTATCATTGTGAAGCGGCAAAGTCAGATTGTACTGAATCCCGTAATTGCCGTTTGCAAGGTAGGCAGTGTCAGGATAGCGAACGAGCATTGGAGCGCTTTGGACTTGCCCCGTACCAAAAGTACCTTGGGGCAGGGTACTCAACCCGTAAGAAATTGCACGTCCCTTGCGGGGAATCGTTAGCCGATCGCTCCTTGGAGTATCCGTAAGTTTTGCTTTCCATTGTGACCCCTGGGCGACTCCAGCCACTCGGCCATAGATGATGCGATCAGTTTTCTCAGAAGGTGGAGTGGGAGAACGATCGCGCGGGCCGGCCAAGCCACCCGTATCGAGAAGGTTTTGCCATTCTTCTAGCGTCGGAATGCGCTCTGTTCCATTTGGATTGCGAGGTGCGAACATAGCCAGAGATGCCACATAAATGGAATGACTGCTAGATAAACGCATTAGAGTGGAGCGGCCATTGGAAGTGGGTGTGACAGATCCGGCCGGAATCGGTAAATTCATCAGCATCTGGCTTTGTCTCGGAGGGATCACTAGCGATCGTGTCCAATTGCCTTGCTTACGTCCCCTAAGAATGTCATTGACAACTCGCCCACCAGGGCCGGCGTAAACAGTACCAAGAGGATCTTCGATATAGGGTGGCAAATTGATGAATTGTGCATCTGGGCGAGTCAGATAAGTAGCGGCTTGCAGAATCTCAACGGTAACAGGCTGAAGACCAGGGTTATGAAGAAGAATTCCTTGAAATAGGCTGCGCGTCTCGCTAGGATTACTGGCTTTAGAAATGTGGTGAGAAAAGAGGTCAAATCTCCCTTGAAAAGCAAAGTTTAGATGAGCAGAGGGCACTCGTTTGCCTTGAGGCGGAAACGTAGAGAGTAAGATCCCTTCAGTCATGACCATTTCTGGACTATTGCTATTGAAAACAGGGATCTCGTCAAGCTTGCCGGACAGAGCCCGAATCTCTTGAGGTTGAACAATCTCTTGTCTCTGAAGGATTTCTTGTGGTTGCAGATCTTCTTGGAGTGGCAAAGTCTCTTGGGGAGGGAGAATAGAAGCGACAGCAGGCGGTCTGGAATTTGGGGGCAGCGTGACAACCTGAGCGATTGGGAAAACAGGCAAAAACGGGAGCATGGTGCGCTGGTATTCGATTAAGGGGGATTTTACATAATTGAGAGTTGACTTGATGAAGCACTAACGCGCAGTTTGCTCACAAAATTTTCTTCTCTTGCTTGGATCGAACGGTCAAGATCAGGAATTTCCTCTAGGAGGTTCGCAATCATGATGCCGTACTCTTGAACAAGGAATTGCACTTTTGAAGTTTTGTTGAACTCGCGATCGTCATGGCATCTGTAAAGTCAGCCCCCGTCAACTCGCCACTTAAAATCTCGTCTCACTCATCAGTTTGGCTTCGTCAAATTGGACTTAGCCTCTTGGTGACGGTCGGCGTTAATTCTACTGACCACGCGTTTGGGAGAGCGACGGCGATCGCGAGTTCTGAGCCTACTAGCAGCTACTGTAATGGAAAGCTGAAAGATGGCACCCTTAGTGGGTCACATATCTGTGTCTTTCCCAGTGGAAACCGCTACCAGGGAGAATTACGAAATAGTGAACGAAACGGGAAGGGTACTTTCTTCTACACAGATGGAACAGAGTGTAAAGGTGAATTTCGCAACAACTTTTTAAACGGTCGGGCAACTTGTATTTTTACAAGCGGCAATCGCTATGAAGGCGAATTCCGAAACAATCAAAGACACGGTAAGGGTATATTTACTTACCGCAACGGAACCCGATGTGAAGGCGAGTTTCGCAACAACTTTCTAACCGGACTAGGAGCCTGTATTTTCCCTAGTGGTAATCGATATCAAGGGGCTTTTGTAGAAAACAAGCGGCAGGGAAGAGGGGTGTTTATCTATGCAAATGGGACGCAGTGTGAAGGCGAATTTCGAGATGGCTTGATGAACGGTCTCGGTGTCTGTATTTTTCCTAACGGCAACCGCTATGAGGGGGAGTTTCGAGAGAGCAAGCGTCACGGGCGAGGCGTGTACATTTTTGCTAACAACGCTCGTATCGAAGGCAGTTGGCGACAGGACAGGTTTGAAACACAGACCAGTCGGGGACTCAACCGATAAAAGTAGAAGGCGTTAGGGTAAGAACTTCCAGTGAGAGAAGGTGGCAGCTTGACCGAAGGAGCGGTTGTTCTCGTCGAAGACATCCCATAAAGTCACATTCTCAATCCAAAATCGCTGTCCAGTACTGGTGATCCGAATCCCGCGATAATCGTTGATGTAGCCTTTGAGTTTGGCTTCTGCTAGGAGGCGATCGCGCTCTGCCTGGACAACTGGTTCGGCTGACAGTCGCGACGACATTTGGGTAAACTGCTTCCAATCCAACTGCCACAGATGAAGCGCCTGGGCATTTGCGTAATTAAAAATTGGATCGGGTTCAGTCCCGTGAGAAACCACAGCGAAGGGAGCTTCAAACAAGGACTGAGCTTGCTTCTCAGGAGAATCTTGACCAACTAAAAGTTTGCCTGTCCAATGTTGAAAGCTTTTAATCAAGCGTTGGGTGTGATCAATGACAGAGGCTTTTTGCCACGGAGGAAGATTCATTGCGAAAAGTACTGTTCACAGGCGGTGTCACAAGCAGGATAGGCGGTTTTATAGGTTTCTGATCGTCGTCCAAACAGCGTGTACCGATTGTCGCGAACTTGTTCGTAAACGCGATCGCCCACCCATTTGACTCCGGGCAAGCTTTGGTAAGCTGTCACAAACGGGCTGCCAAAAGGAAGTAGGCGACCGATTTCTTCTGCGGCATTGCTACCTTGCCAGCGGCGATCTCGGTTCTCATTATCGATCAAAATCATACCCTGTTCGCAGTCTTGAGCGGTCACGCCAAATTGATCCAGCCCTGTTTGATCCTGCATGGGAATGTACTGAAAGCGATCGCCTCTATCCAGCGTTTCTAGAAGTTGCACAAGGTTAGAGCAAAGATTGCACTGCCCGTCGTAAATCACAGTGTAGGTCATTGATGAATTCTATGGTGTTGTTGTGCGCTGTGTTCATTGTAGTGTTGAGCATTTAGCAGTGGGTCTAGCTGACACAGCCCTCGCTTATCCAATTGGTTTTAATGAGGTCACTTTTTGAGAGAGCAATAACACGTCGATCGCTTCATCGTTGAAAACTCATAAAAAAGTGGCACCTGACAGCCTCCAAACTAAATTGGAGAACTACAGATGCCAAATTGCAAAGTCAAAGAATTACCTAGAATAAGCCCAAGGTGAGCGCCTTGCTAACAGGGAAGGTTGCCCCAATTCCTAACCAGAGCGTCACAGCCGTTCCAAACAGGAAAACTGCCATCGCAACAGGGCGACGGAAAGGGTTCTGAAATTTATTCACATTTTCGATAAACGGAACAATCAGCAGTCCCAGAGGCACAGATCCCATCAGCACAACACCCAGCAGTTTGTTTGGCGCGATCCGCAGAATGTTGAACACAGGGTACAAATACCACTCAGGCAAAATTTCGAGCGGCGTAGCAAAGGGGTTAGCAGGTTCGCCAATTTGAGCGGGGTCAAGGACTGCCAAACCGACACAGAGGGCGATCGAACCCAAAATCACCACCGGGAAGATGTACAGCAAATCGTTGGGCCAGGCGGGTTCACCGTAATAGTTGTGACCCATTCCTTTCGCCAACTTGGCACGCAATTGAGGATCAGTTAGATCCGGCTTTTTAACAGTTGCCATAGTCGAAAAAGGCTCTCCTTATAGATGGAAATCGCAGGAAGGGGAAGGCAGGCAGCCTTAGATCTTAGATTAGCTCTACTCCTCTAATCTAAAATCTAAAGTCCTTACAGAGGGCCAGAAATGCCTTGTTTGCGGATCATTAAGAAATGCGCCAGCATAAACACAGCAATCAGCCAGGGAAGAACGAAGGTGTGAGCGCTGTAGTAGCGAGTCAGCGTGGATTGACCCACACTTGCACCCCCACGCAGCAAGTCAGCAATCAGCGTGCCCACTACGGGGATTGCTTCAGGTACGCCAGACACAATTTTGACTGCCCAGTAGCCCACTTGATCCCAAGGCAGCGAGTAGCCCGTTACCCCAAAGGAAACGGTAATCACAGCCAGAATGACACCCGTCACCCAGGTCAATTCGCGGGGCTTTTTGAAACCACCTGTCAGGTAAACCCGGAAGGTGTGCAAAATCATCATCAGCACCATCATGCTGGCAGACCAACGGTGAACAGAGCGAATCAACCAGCCAAAGTTGACATCGTTCATGATGTACTGCACCGACTCAAACGCTTCGGTAACAGTTGGTTTGTAATAGAAGGTCATCGCGAACCCAGTTGCAAACTGGATCAAAAAGCAAGTTAACGTGATTCCACCCAAGCAGTAGAAGATATTGACATGAGGCGGCACGTACTTGCTGGTTACGTCTTCCGCGAGGGCCTGAATTTCGAGGCGCTCATCGAACCAGTCGTACACATTTGCCATAAAGCAAGCGTTCCTAAAAATGATTGCTGTTCATAAAAAATGTAACACAGCCTTAAGCCTGATTACAGTCTGGAAAACGTTTATTAGCCAAAGTTTGAGTGGTTTTGGTTAACCTTTTTCGAGGGTTAAGGCTTTTTAACTATTTGTAAAGAAAAGTTGCGTTTTTAGCGCTTTTGTTAGTTGCTCTTCCAAGTGGTTCGGACTTTAGACGTTCGACGCTAGACATGAGACGGGCTGAAAGTGCTAGCTTTTGGTTAGAACAGTTACCCTGTAAGGAATTCAGTCTTTTGTCCTTCTGTTAGTTGGTCTTAATTCTGAGGGCAGAGTAGAAATTTAAGGGCATTTACGGTTAGTATCGATCGCTATGGGAAAACGATTTTCTTGGATTCGCTTACTGCTCGTATTTAGTTTGTTGTTTGCGATCGCCTTTAGCAGCTTTGCTCCAATGGCCCAAGCTCTGAGTGAAGAGCAGCGGTTGGTCAACGAAGTTTGGCGAATTGTCGATCGCTCCTACGTTGATTCCAGCTTTAACCATCAAAATTGGTGGGCGATTCGAGAAAAGTATTTGAAGCAGCCTTTGCCCAATCGAGAAGCGGCATACACGGCGATTCAGCAGATGTTGGCGGGGTTGGATGATCCCTTTACTCGGCTGCTCAAGCCTGATCAGTATCGCAGCTTGCAGACCAGTACGTCGGGCGAGTTGACGGGGGTAGGCTTGCAGATTGCACTCGATCCAGAGACGAAGCGATTGCGGGTAATTGCTCCAGTTGAGGGTTCGCCTGCTGCCAAGTCGGGAATTCGACCTGCGGACAGCATTCTAATGATTGACGGCATAACGACTGAAGGACTGACGCTAGATGACGCGGCGGAACGGATGCGAGGCACGATCGGGAGTCATGTCACATTGACGATCGAACGAGAAGGCGAAGCGTCCAAAGATATTGAACTGGTGCGCGATCGCATTGCCCTGAATCCCGTTTACGCTGAGTTGCGTCCTCAATCAGACGGCAAAAAGATTGGCTACGTGAGGTTGGGACAGTTTAACGCCAACGCTACAGTGGAAGTGGCTCACGCGATCGCTCGTCTCGAAAAGCAGGGAGCCGATTCATATATTCTCGATTTACGAAATAACCCTGGTGGATTGCTACAAGCTGGCATTGAGGTGGCGCGGCTGTGGATCGATGAAGGCACGATTGTCTACACTGTCAACCGTCAAGGCACGATCGGCAGCTATGAGGCGATGGGAGAATCTTTAACCCGTGACCCGCTTGTCGTTTTGGTGAATCAGGGAACGGCCAGTGCCAGTGAGATTTTGGCAGGAGCCTTAAAAGATAACGGCCGTGCAGTCATCTTGGGCGAAAAAACGTTTGGCAAAGGCTTGATTCAATCGCTGTTTGATTTATCAGATGGGTCGGGTTTGGCAGTCACGGTCGCTAAATATGAGACTCCCAGCCACACGGATATTAATAAGGTGGGGATTTCGCCCGATCGAGTCGTTCCGCTTGAGCCAATCACATTAGATAAGTTTGGTGCCTCTGGCGATCGTCAATACGAAGCGGCAGTCGAAGCAATCACGTCTAATTCACTTTTTGCGGATGCTGCTTGATAGATAGTCCCTAATTTGCGTTTTTCCCTTGTTGCCCAACGCTGAACGAATTTATCACGATCCGTTACACGGTGCGATCGCCCTTAGTAGCAGTGATCTAACCGAAGCTTTGTTAATTAAACTCATTGATACGCCTGCGTTTCAGAGGTTGCGGCGAGTGAGGCAGTTGGGGCCGGCGAGTTTGACGTTTCACGGAGCAGAAGGGTCGCGGTTTACGCATTCGTTAGGGGTGATGGCCGTGGCGCGTCGGGCGTTCGATCGTCTCGCCAAATCCTATCCACAGCTACAGGTTCACCGGTCGATCGTCCTTTGTGCGGCGCTATTACACGACATCGGTCACGGGCCATTTAGCCACACCGCAGAAGAAGTGTTTGGTAGCGATCACGAACTTTGGACAAGACGAATTTTGAGAGAATCTGAACCAATTCGTAACCTTTTGGATCAGTTTCACCCAGCGCTCATCGATCAGATCGAACAGGTTTACTTAAAAAAGTATCCAGTGCCGCTGGTTTCACAATTGGTATCAAGTCAGTTGGACTGCGATCGCCTCGACTATCTAATGCGAGACAGCTACTTTACAGGCGCGTCTTACGGCAAGATTGACCTCGATCGCATTCTCATGGCGCTCCGCTACGATCCGGTGACTCAGCAGCTTGTGGTGGCGCAAAAGGGAATGGCGGCAATCGAGCACTACCTAATCGTTCGCTATTTTATGTATGCTCAGATTTACAACCATCACAAGAATATTGCCGCAACGTGGGTTTTAGAACAGGCATTTTCTCGCGCTCAAGCATTATTGCAATCAAAGCAACTAACTGCCGATGAAACGGTGACCGCCTGGATGAGTGGAAATTGCGATCAGATGCCGCTCGATCGATACCTTTCAGCCGATGATGGCGTGTTTATTTATCATTTGCAGCGTTGGCAGCGAGAAACTGATTCGGTTCTTGCAGATCTGTGTCGGCGATTTCTCGATCGAGACTTATTGAAAGCGCTGGATGTGTCGCATTTGAGAGAAGACGATCGCGCCGTTCTGCTGCAAAAAGTTCACTACAGACTGACAGAAGCAGGCTTTGACGCTCAATTCTATTCAGGTTTGCGGGTGGCTGTGAGTCGTGGCTATACGCTTTATCAGCGAGGCATCAAGCTTCAGACCTTAACAGGGCTGCAAGAAATTAGTGAACTTTCGCCCCTTGTCCAGACGCTGACAAAGCCTCTTCAACGAGTTTGGCTGATCTACCCACGTGAGATTGAGTTTGATGTGTTGGCCGCCGTTTCCCAACTTGCTGTCAGGTCGGCTAGACAGGCAGAGGCTCCAAACTGATAGGAATAGCCGCATTCACTAGAGAAGTCAGAATACCTGTCTGTTCTTGCCCGTTGATGGCCAGATCGCTGTAGCAGAGAAAAACCCGCTCTTCAGACCGACCCAGCAGATCGAGAAGAATTCGGCGAAGACGCTGCTCGTTAGCCGTTTGCGTGTCGTCGATCGTCCAGGCTCGCCCAGACCAATCTTGCAAAAACAACGGAGCGCCAAACAGCGAATCAACCCCACTCAACCAGCGGCTAGACCCTGCATCTAGCCAAAACTGCCAGCGATGCGATCGCCGACTCGATCGGTACTGAAACACCGTCGCCAAGGTAACTGCATGACTGGCGGGCCCGATCGATCTCACTGGAAAAGGATTTGCCGTCACCGTCCCTTGTCTGAGCAGTTGGATAAAGCGGCTCACCGTCATTGAAGGCGGCGCATCGGTGCGATCGCTCTGTCGCAGTCGATTATCGACTTCCCAATAGTGTTGAGCCGTCTCGATCAATTCTCTTAAAGCAGCAAGCTGGTCAAACGGCAAATGACTTCCGCCCAAAAAGAATTTTTGAATCGCCCGATCAAGCAGCACGACCGGACTCGAAACCAGACGTTGTTCTAGCTGCGATCGCTGTCCCTCCATCCATTTAACAATCTCCTCATAGGCGTGAGTTGCCTGATATCCCAATCGCTCCCAGCGTGGAAAAGTATTCGCCGCCAAAAGACGAGGCCGATCGGGATGAGTCTCAAAACAGTGGTCAGCCAAAAGTCCCGCCCGAACCGGATCAATCGCATAGGTAACTGATGAATTGGCGGCTGCGGCTGACTCCTCTGGTTCCCGGACTGCGGGCGATCGATGGCTAAGAACAACGAGCATTTCAGCGATCGTGTCTCTGTCCACCAATCTCCCCAACCCTGGATAAATGAGCGCTAAAAGAGTGAGGAGCGATCGGATAATCGGACTGCTTGCCAAGGGACGCTGATCATTCAACGACTCGACGGGAATGCCTCGACGGGTGAGAATGCCAGCCAGCGCATATCGAGAGATGGCATCAATCCCCGGCCCAATCAGGGCAATCTCTTGGGGTTCGATTTGTCCAGACTGCACTGCTTCGATGATCATCGTTCCGGTTTGCCGCAGCAGTTCTGCTTGAGTTGTCGTCTGAACAGTCTGCATTGAGTCTGGCAGGCTGGCAAAGAAAATCGGATCGGTCGCCAATTCTAGAACAGGTTCACCCAGGGTATCCGCCAGACAAGTGACCGGACGGCTTTCCAAAACTTCTAGCTGACAGCAATCGCTCAACCCTTTCAGATAATTTGGGTCGGCACCCAGTCCCAGTCGCACCGCCCCATCAGGATTAAACGAGAACGCACCAGCCGCCCCATTTGCCAAGAGAAATTCAAACAGGGGACGCACGATCGCGGGATATTCATCTACATCATCCGCGAGAACGGCCTGATAGCGTTGAGCCAGATGATTTTGATACGTGCGATCGATCAGCAAATAGCGCCAATACAACTCAGCAATAAGGCTGTAAGTTAACAATCCTCGTCGCAGACACCAGGTTCGCCAGCGTTGCAGCATATCACCCACAGTTTGAGGCGACAGCGGCAGTTCGCTCATCTGTTCATTCAGTCGGGGCAGACCTTGCTCTAAAAGCGTGGGAATCTCTTCAACTGTAATGCCACTCAGTGAGGCTAACTGCATCAAATCCAAAACTCTCCGCACGAGTCGAGCTTCTCGAAGGCCAGACTGAGCGACCCCTTCATCCAGTTCTGCTCTCCAAAGTCGCGTCGCCAATTCTTGCTCATTTTCAGGGCGCAACCGAACCGGAAACTGCGCCTTTAGCCCCAAAGTTTGAATCAGCAGCGACCAAAACAGCATTACTTCATCTTCAAAAAATCCTAGCGGCGTGGTTGCTCTAAACGGACAGTTGCCCTGAGTCGCAGCCGTCAGACGATCGACCAGATCCAGGCGAGTATCCCCGATCGCAGACAGCACCAGCACATTCACCGCAGTTTGTGAGGTTCCTTTGAGGGCAGGCAGCACCCATTCGCAAAACTGATTGACCAGGCGAGTTGTCTTGCCACTGCGCGTCGCCCCCGTCACCCAAATAGAATTTGAAAGCACAAACCAGCCTCAGATGAATTTGTTAGGATACTTAGCACTCTAGTTTTGGCGGTCTACCCTCCGTGTTTATTCAGAGAGAATCAAGCCATTTCTATCCTAGATCTTGATAAGAAGCTGCCTTAAGATGAGGAGTTGCCGCAAAGACTAATTTGAAGATCGGATGAATGATCTAAACTCCCTACAGCAAAAGCATTCACCGAAATGGCTAATCTCGTCGCAGCGGATTCAAGTTTACTTCAAAAAAATTAGTAGTAAGCTTTTGTTATTTGTCTTAAATCAGCAATCTTGTTGAATCCTCACTACAGCCCCGAATCAACAGCTTGAGCTATGAGAACCTCCATTTTTTCGAGACTAAAGGGATATATAAATCGTGCCGAACGGTGGTATCTCGAAACACCCGATCGTGCCCTCGATCAAGCTTATGACGCTGCCCTAAAAATCAAAGCTGTAGAGGACGAGCATTTTGAGGGCAAAAAGATTGAGCCAGGTGTAGGCGCGATGACTGCCAACGTGTTTGCTTACTTTGAGTCTGATTTAAGAAAATATCTTAAGATTGTCCGTCTTAGATTGACCGAGTTTAAGCAAAGCCGAACGGCTCTCAATGTGACCAATCCAAACGCTTCCGTTCGTCAATTGAGGACAGTCGATTCAGAATATGGCTCAGGTCGGCTCATCCCAACTGCCAGAGACAAGCCCGCGATGATGCTCGAAAAGTTGAAGTTTATTGATGAGATTTTGGCAAAATACCAGCCCGAAGACCTCTATGCAACTTTGACTTCGACCTCGCTGGTTCCGGTACAAAACGGCTCGGTGCAACCCGCAAACGGCCCTGTTAGCGTCAATCTTGATGCTGTTGATGCTTCTAGCTACTCACCGCGCCCCGATGCGATCGCTGATTTTGAAACGGTTTCTGATAAGACAGGATTGCTGCCGCGCTCAATCTTGGGAACTTTGAATCGTCTTAGACGAGATCTTGACCCCAAATCTGAAGCAGAAATGGTTCAAAATTTTCGGTCTTCTAAAGTCAAAACGATTCTGACTTTAAGATTTATTTTGATTTTGATCTTGGTGCCACTTTTGGTTCAGCAAGGAACGAGAAATATTCTGTTATCCAATCGCTTTGCGTTTGGAAATTCCATTACCGAGCGATTCAAAGTCGAGAAGCAAGGAGATATTTTTATTAATGCTGAAATGGCAGAAGAGGCGGTCAGTGAACTTCAAAGATTTGAGGAAAGATTGAGGTTTGAGAATCTGGTTAGTGAAGCGATCGGTCAAGCTCCTCTTGTGGGTGAGCAGATCGAAATTCGAGTCAAAGACAAAGCAGGAGAAATTGCCAAAAGCTTTACATCTCAAAGCGCCGATGCAGTCAAAAACTGGGTTGCTGATATTTTGGCGATGGTTGCTTTTGCGATCGTTCTCATCAGAGGTAAGCGACAAATCGAAGTTCTCAAGTCGTTTCTTGATGAAATTGTCTACGGTTTGAGTGACAGTGCCAAAGCTTTTATTATTATTCTACTCACTGATGTTTTTGTCGGATTTCACTCGCCCCACGGCTGGGAAGTGTTGTTAGAAGGAACGGCAAGACATCTCGGACTGCCCGCCAGTCGCGATTTTATATTCCTCTTTATCGCTACATTTCCAGTCATTCTAGACACAATTTTCAAATACTGGATTTTCCGATACCTCAACAGAATCTCGCCGTCTGCTGTGGCAACTTACAAGACGATGAACGAGTGAGCTAAATTTGACGAAGTTTTTTTCACTTCTATGATTTTGCCCCACAACTCCTTAATTCTGGAAGGCTTTAAGGTCATGATTTGCGACTCAAAGTTCTCTATTTATAGGGAATTTAGGGGCGTTCTCGAATTTGCAACCGACGTGAAGGATTCGCTCGAATTCACATTAAAGATGAGTGAAACCAAGCGTTCAAGATGGTGAACGGTTGATTGCACAAAAGGAAAGGAGATAGCTGAAAATCGGTTAAGGGGTTGCTTTTTCTAAAAGCAGTTTTGATCGTTTTACCTGGTCGGGAATCGTCACGGGATACTGACCTGTAAAACAAGCTGAACAGAAGTGATTAGTATCTTCACGGGTCGCCTCCAACATACCTTCCCAACTGAGGTATTGCAGAGAATCGACCTCAATATGTTTGGCGATTTCCTCAACTGATCGCGTCGCTGCAATCAAATGATCTTGACTGTCGGTGTCAATTCCATAAAAGCAAGGATGGGTAACGGGAGGAGACGAAATTCTCATGTGAACTTCGATCGCGCCTGCATCTCTGAGCGCTTTAACAATCTTGCGGCTGGTAGTGCCTCGGACGATCGAATCATCGACAATCACCACCCGTTTGCCTGCAAGCACATCTTTTAAAGGATTGAGCTTCATGCGGATGCCAGACTCGCGCATGATTTGGGTTGGCTGAATGAAGGTGCGACCTACATAGCGGTTTTTGATCAGTCCTTCGGCGTAGGGAATCCCAGAAGCTTGAGAGTAGCCGATCGCAGCGGGGATTCCAGAATCAGGAACGGCGATCACGATGTCGGCATCGACGGAAGATTCTGCTGCAAGGCGATGACCGATCCGCATTCGGTAACTGTAGAGGCTTTCGTTGTGCATCACACTATCGGGACGGGCGAAGTAGATCATCTCAAAAATGCAGAGCTTGCGTTCTGGCTGCGGGGCCCAATGAAAGGAGGCTAACCCGGCATCGGTAATCCAGACCAATTCTCCAGGTTCGACATCGCGCAGGTAGTCGGCTCCGATGATATCCAGTCCGCAGGTTTCTGAGGCGAGAACATATCGAACGGGTGTATCAGGCGTTTCTCTGGGTAGCGTACCAATCACAAGCGGACGAATTCCATTGGGGTCGCGAGTGCCGATCATGCCAATTGGAGTGCCGATCGTCAGACTAAACGCCCCTTGACAGCGATTGAAGGCACTAATTGCGGCTTCGAGCCAGTCTTTGCCTTCGTTGACTTCTCCGGCGATCGCCAGCGCGATCATTTCTGAATCCGTCGTAGTCAAAAAGTCGTGATTTTGCTCGATTAATTCTGCTCTCAGCTTGGCAGTATTGACCAAATTTCCATTATGGGCGAGCGCTAACTTACCCAAACGAGTCTGCACAACGGCAGGTTGAGCGTTGACGACGCGACTGGAGCCAGTGGTGGAATAGCGGGTGTGACCGATCGCCAGATCTCCTGGCAGCGTATTCAAAACTGTCTCGTTAAAGACCTGCGACACCAAGCCCATCTCTTTATGCAAGTGGACTTTCTCTCCCTCAAAGGTGGCGATGCCTGCTGATTCTTGTCCGCGATGCTGCAAAGCAAACAGCCCAAAGTAAGCGAGTTTTGCGACATTTTCACCCGGAGCGTAGACGCCAAATACGCCGCAGGCTTCTTCTGGTTTATCAGGGCGATGGTCGATCGTCTTATCTTCAAACTGCTTGGAGGCGTAGCTATCAGAAAAAGCATCATCGGGCAGCATATTTTTTCTCAGCGCGTAAAGGGAGGGACGATCGAGTTAACCAATGGTCAGGTGAAGGGGGAAAGCTTCAAATAGCTTAATGTTGACTTAATAATCTCATACATCCGGGATAAACAATGGCAACCATCAGAAATCAAATTCTCAACAGCGCTACGTTCTGATTTAAGCGCAGACTGTCTTGAGTAAGAATCCTCCAGTTGCGTGAAGTTAGGACTGTAAGCGGCGCTCGATCGCAGTTGACCAGCGAGTGGTCATCGCTACGATCGTAGCGTCCAATAAGCTGAACTGGTTTGCTAAATGGATTCGTAATGACCCATCTGGTTGGCCCACTTGACCCATTTTTTGCCAGGGGGTTCCTTGTAGTGAGGCTTCCCAATCTGATTGATGAGTAGGTGATACTGACACAATGATGCGTGCGCCGCCTTCTGCAAAGAGAAGATGGTCAAGGCGCGAGGTAAATTCTGGTAGCAACACCTCTGCACCATGCTGACTACTGATGCAAGACTCGGCTAAGGCCACCGCTAACCCGCCTTCAGAACAATCATGCGCCGATCGTACCCAGCCTTGACGAATTCCCTGACGACAGACAGATTGGACTTGTCGCTCTAGCTCAAAGTTAGTGACAGGAGGAATGCCCGCGATCGTCGTATGAATCGTTGCCAGATATTCAGATCCGCCAAATGTCACGGCTTCTGACGAGGTATCGGTGCCGACTCCCAACAAGTAAATCAGATCCCCTTCGGTTTGCCAGCCTTGTCCCACAATTCGCTTGAGGTCTGGGATCGATCCGACCATCCCCACAACAGGAGTCGGATAAATCGGAGCAGGTTTGCCGTCTGAGTCTAAGGTTTCGTTATAAAGAGAAACGTTTCCGCCTGTAACGGGGGTAGAGAATTCTCGACAGGCTTCTGCGAGTCCTCGACAGGCTTCTGCAAGTTGCCAATAGCCGATCGGTTTCTCAGGACTGCCAAAGTTGAGATTGTCCGTCACAGCCAATGGGTCGGCACCCACACAGCTCAGATTTCGAGCCGCTTCAGCAACGGCCGCTTTTGCGCCTTCGTAGGGATGAAGGTAGACGTAGCGGGGATTGCAGTCAACGGTTGCAGCAACGCCTTTGGTGAGGGAGGAGGGAGGAGGGAAGAGGGAGGAAGTGTGTTGGTTGGCAAGGGGGCGAACTCGAATGACTGCGGCATCGGCTCCACCCGGTAACAAAACGGTGTTGTTTTGAACTTGATGATCGTATTGGCGATAAATCCAACGCTTTGAGGCGATCGTCGGAGCATCCAATAATTTCAGCAGCACTTGAGTCCAGGTTAGAAATTCGGTAGGCGTTGCGATGCCTTTTTCGCTGCATTCAGGAAGTCGATCGACTGACCACGCCCAGGCTTTTTGAGCATAGTCAGGAGCTTCGGGTAATAAGTCTCGATGATAAATGGGTGTGTTGTCAGACAGCGCGGTAGCGAGAATCTCAGCAGCGATCGAGCCTTGAAACAAAATGCGAACGATCGGTTCCTCAATCACGCTTCCGGCAACCACGGCGTGAAGTCCCCAACGCTCAAAGATATCGATGAGTTCCTGTTCGCGTCCCTTGTGAGCCACAAACAGCATTCGTTCTTGAGATTCAGATAGCAGATACTCATAAGGAACCATCCCCGTCTCGCGCACCGGAATCAAGTCGAGATCCAATTCGATGCCCACGCCGCCTTTGGCTGCCATTTCCGAGGTCGAACAGGTCAGCCCCGCCGCGCCCATATCTTGAGCCGCCACCACTGCACCCGTTTTGAAGGCTTCTAAACAGGCTTCGATCAGCGACTTTTCGAGAAAGGGGTCACCCACTTGCACGGCGGGGCGATCGTCCATTGATTCATCACTCAACTCTGCGCTGGCGAAACTGGCTCCTCCCATCCCGTCGCGTCCCGTTGTCGAGCCGACATAGAGAACTGGGTTGCCGATGCCCTTTGCACCCGACTTAACGATTTCAGCAGTCTCCATCAAGCCCAGAGCCATGACGTTGACCAGCGGATTGCCAGAGTAAGCAGGATCAAAATAGACTTCTCCTCCCACGGTCGGCACGCCGACACAGTTTCCGTAGTGGCTGATTCCGGCAATCACGCCTGTAAAAATGCGCCGAGTTTTCGCGTCGTCCAGTGAGCCAAAGCGGAGAGAATTGAGAAGGGCGATCGGACGCGCCCCCATTGTAAAGATGTCTCGCAAAATGCCACCCACACCCGTCGCTGCGCCTTGAAACGGTTCGACTGCGGAGGGGTGATTGTGAGATTCGATCTTAAAAGCCAGTTGCAGCCCGTCGCCCAGATCCACCACACCCGCATTCTCACCAGGGCCAACGAGGATCTTCTCGCCTTCGGTCGGAAACTGTTTTAGTAAAGGACGCGAGTTTTTATAACAGCAGTGCTCTGACCACATCACCCCAAACATCCCCAACTCTGCCTTATTGGGATGACGATCGAGTCGCCTCACGATTTCTGCATACTCTTCGGGCTTGAGTCCTTCAGCAGCAATCTCTTGAGCAGAAAAGGGGACGGGCGTATTAACTGACATAAAGGATTTGGCGATCGAGAACAGGCTTTATTCTATCGGTATTCTTGACTGAGTTTGGACTTTGGACTTCAGACTTTGGACTTTGAATCTTTGAGCATCAAAAGCGCACCTCAGACATTCAGCAACGCACCTTAAACAATCAACAGCGCACCCCAAACATTCAGCGACGCACCTCAATCATTCAGCGACGCACCTCAATCATTCAGCGACGCACCTCAAGCATTCAGCGATGCACCTCAATCATTCAGCGATGCACCTCAATCATTCAGCGATGCAGCTCAAACATTCAACGATGCAGCTCAAACATTCAACGATGCAGCTCAGACAATCGACAGCGCACCCCAAACATTCAGTAACGAATCTCCAAGGTGACCGCTCGATTCAAGAAGCACGACTGCTGCAACAAATTAGTTGCTAACTCAATCCAAAAGCTGTTTAAAACCGATAACTCATGACCTGAATCACCATTCCTTCTTTGGGCAAGTCAGCGCGTCGAAGGGCGATCGTATCTCCACCTCGGCGCACCGGAGTCCCACTCATCGCCGTCAAAAAGCCATCTAGAGGCGCGATATCACACTGTCCTTTAGCGGCTTGAGTCCGATAATGTGTCGGAATCACTATTTTAGGATTCAAAACCTTCAGTGCTTGCACCGCTTCCTCAGCCGTATAAGCCTTGGGCCCACCCCCGACGGGGATCATCACCACATCCGGCGTTCCCATAAGAATCTTTTGTTCGAGACTAATCGGAGCCGCAATCCCGCCCAGATGCAAAACCGAGATGCCGCCCTGATTCCATCGCCAGGCAATATTACGCCCAAACCGTCTGCCACCGACGCGATCGTGATCCGTCCCAATTCCTTGAATCTTCAACCCACCGACATCGTACGCACCCGCTTCATACAGCAACCGAGGATTACCAGGCACCACATCAACCGCACCCTCATCCAAAAGCTGACTACTAATCATCACCAGATCAGCACCAACCTTGGGAGCGCGATACCCAGCCGTACAGCCCTGACTGCGAAACGGGTTTACCAAAATCCGCTTGCCACTCCCCGTCAGCAAAAAGCTCGTATGTCCCAAAAACTGTACCGAAAGCGAATTTGTCTGCGCCTGCACCGACTCAAACCTGGATGCCACACCCGTCCCGATCGCCCCCAGCAAGCCCGCACCTGCATAGCGAATCAACTGTCTTCGTTTCATACTTCTCCCACAACACACTGCTAGATTCGATCGCCAATTTCGTGCAAAAAGTTCCTCAGCAGTTGCTTACCAGCGTCCGTGAGCACACTTTCTGGATGAAACTGCACCCCCTGAATGTGAGGATATTGACGATGACGCACCCCCATAATTGTCTGATCTTCTACCCAGGCGGTGATTTCCAGCACTTCAGGACAGGTTTGGCGATCGATAACCAGACTATGATACCGAGTTGCGGTCATTGGATTGTCGAGTCCAGCAAAAACGCCTGAGTTAGTATGCTGCACCGGAGAAGTCTTGCCATGCATCAAAATCGGAGCCGAAACAATCTGACCCCCAAACACCTGACCAATGCTCTGATGCCCCAGACACACGCCCAATATCGGAGTCGTCGCCCCCAATTGACGAATTAACTCAACCGAAATTCCAGCATCCTCAGGACGGCCCGGCCCAGGAGAAATGACGATCGCCGCTGGCCGCAACTGCTTGACCTGCTCCAACGTGATCTGATCATTGCGATAAACCTGAATCTCCGCCGCAACCGGAAACTCAGCCCCCAACTCACCCAGATATTGCACCAGGTTATAAGTAAAGCTGTCGTAATTATCAATAACAAGAATCATCTGAAGACAGTGAGGGGTAAGGTGTGAGGTGTGAGGACAGTCCGTTGAGTTACCTGCAACATCTCATCGTCAAACCTTTGACACTCTCACTGTAAAGCCAATTGCACCAGCGCGAATAATCTGGGCAGCAGCAAGAAACCCGCTACCAAAAGCGCCGCGATCGAAGACACCAACACCGCCGCCGCCGCACAGTCCTTCGCAATTTTGGCCAGATCATGATAGGACTGCTTGACCGTCAAATCCACCACCGACTCGATCGCCGTATTCAACAACTCCATCGCCAAAACGGCCCCGATCGTCAGCCCGATCACCGCCAACTCCACCACGCTCAGATGCAAAAAGACACCTAGCCCGATCGCGACACCGCCCACAATTACATGAATCCGAAAGTTGCGCTGAGTCTGGAACGCATAGCTAACACCCATCCAGGCATATTTAAAGCTTGTCCACAAACTAGGAGCCACCTGCCACGCCAAGTCGCGATTGGGCTTGAGAGGAACTACATTAGTTGGACGCTTAGAAGACGGGTTGGGAAGGTCTGAAGACATAAGGCAGGCTACCGATCGGGAGAGGTAAACAGAAGCATTTGCGATAATAAATGCCAAAAGGCTTTCTAGCCAAGTTATTCATAAAGAAGACATTAGACTTAAAGACAGAAATCACACTATCCGCAAGTCAGCGTAAACTGTCACGCTATCTGAGTGACTAGACCTGAGTGACTAAACCAACGGCTTGAAGTAAGACACGCTGCTGTTCTAACATTCGGCTCAAACTCTCATCATCGGGATGATCCCATCCCAGGAGATGGAGCAAACCGTGGGCAGCCAACCAAGCAAGTTCGACTTGAAGGGAGTGTTTTTGTTGGGTGGCTTGTTGAGCGGCCGTCTCGATCGAGATCACAAGGTCGCCCAAATAGAGTGGTGAATCCTCAAGTTCGTCAAGAAACTGTGGATAGTCTACCTCTAACGCAGCAAAGGCTAACACGTCTGTCGGCTGATTTTTCTGTCGATATTGGTGATTTAGAGTCTGAATCTCCTGATCGTCCGTTAGGCGCAAACTCAACTCATAATGCTCATCAGCTTGAAGCGGTAAGCCATCCTCACATTTGGGGTCAAGCAATTTGAGCCAACGACCAAACCAAATTTCCCAAGTTTCTAAGGAGACGGGCGGTTCGCCTGGGGCTAAAGCTTCGCCATCAAAGCAATCCTGCACATTGAGTTCTACCAGCATGACAAGGGAGATTCCTGAATTATCGAGTGAGGTAGGCTAGACCCACTAAGACGCTGAGGAGTCCAATAGTGGTCAGAGCAAAGTGATAAATTGAAGTGCCCCGCTTGCGTACCATATTTCGCATTGCTAACTTGACATAGCTGGGCTGTTTGGCATCTTTTGGGGAAGGAGTCGGGGACTCGATCGTCTCAGAAATTGGAGAATCGTTCATCAAATCTACCTCTCAAAGGGATCGCTCAAAGCTTGCTACTCAACAATACTCTGTCAGTTCTAATGTAACAATTCATAGAACAATTCATAGACGCTCCACTGGTAAGACAATTCCAAAATTTGAGGGTTCAGGAGCCGCCGAAATTCTTTCTCCATCTGCGGTTCTCTCGACCTCTGCAAGCTAAAATTGTCTCCGAATTTCATCCCTTATCCCTTTCCCCATGTCTCGTCTTGCCAGCACGATCGAAGCCATTCTCTACCTCAAAGCCCAGCCTGTGTCGATCGCTGAGTTGTCTGAATTTGCCGGGTGCGATCGCCGCTCCGCCGAAGAAGGACTGCTGGAGTTGATGTCAGACTATGCTCACCGAGACAGCGCTTTAGAAGTGATCGAAACGCCCAAGGGATACAGCTTACAGCTAAGAGAATCCTTTCAAAACTTGGTACATATCTTGATCCCAGCAGATTTAGGGGTGGGGGCGCTGAGAACGTTGGCAGCGATCGCGCTCAGGGGCCCGATCTCGCAAACCGAACTGGTCGAACTTCGGGGATCAGGTGCCTATCAGCATGTTCAGGAGCTAGTTCAGCAGGGATTTGTGCGAAAGCGAAAACAGTCAGATGGGCGATCGTCCTGGGTGCAGGTGACAGACAAGTTTCATCAATACTTCCAACTCAATCAATTACCTCAAGAGTTGAAAAAAATAGAGGAGCAGGAAGCGAAGGCAGAAGAAGGGATGAGGGATGAGGGATGAGGGATGAGGGATGAGGGATAAGGGATGAAGGATGAATGAAGTGGGATGGGGAATTTTTATCCTTTCATTTTGAGCGTTCACCCTTTTAGGATCTGGTGCCAGAATAGGGGAATTGGTATTTGCAAAACCACATGGCCTTTAACTCCGATCGTGCTAAATTTCTCCGTACCGATGAAGAATCAGATGAAATCAATGCGCTACTGACTTACCTGCAAGAGCAGCCTCCCGAAGTCTTAGAACGGATTGCTCGCTCGGTTAGTCCTCAAGTCAAGCAGGTGATTTCTCACAATGTACAAGGACTGGTTGGAGTTTTGCCCTCCGAAGGATTTGGGGTAAAGATTACGACCGATCGCGAAAATCTTGCGAACCTTTTGGGGTCTGCCATGCTGACGGGCTATTTTCTCAGTCAGATGGAGCAGCGGATGGCGTTAGAAGAAAGCGTGATGGATTCTTCCTCTTAGTGTGCAGCCTCAATTCTGCTGATTGGCAGGAAAAGCACCCGGCCGCACTTTGAAGGTTTGGCTCTGACTGTTGCGAATTACCTCCACGTCGAGAGGAGTCCCGATCGTGCTGCTTTCAACCTGCGCCTGGACATCAGAAGCCGTTTTGACAGACGCTCCATTGATTTTTTGAATCACATCTCCCTGCTTGAGTCCACCCTGCGCCGCCGGGGAGCCTTCCAAAACTCGTGCAATTAGAACGCCCTGATCTTGATTGACCTTTACATCAGCCTCTTTGTCACGGTTGTACTCTTCGCGAATGGTCGGAGTCAAATCCACCATTTGAATGCCCAAATAGGGATGCTCGACGCGCCCTTTGGTAAATAGCTGCTCAACGACTCGTCTGGCAGTTTCAACCGGAATTGCAAACCCTAACCCCTGAGCATCCGCCCGAATCGCCGTATTGATCCCGATGACTTCCCCGCGATCGTTCAATAACGGGCCACCCGAATTGCCTGGATTAATCGCTGCGTCTGTTTGAATAAAATTGACTCGCTTATCTGGAACGCCGACCTGAGAACTAGAGCGATCGGTTGCGCTAATAATGCCCGCTGTTACCGTGTTGTCGAGTCCAAGCGGATTACCAATGGCGATTGCCCACTGCCCCGGAATCAGCGTCGAAGATTTGCCCAAAATCACCGTCGGTAGGCTGGTTGCATCAATTTTGACCGCCGCCAGATCCGTCACAGGGTCAACGCCTACCACACGCCCCTCAAACGATCGCCCATCCTTGAGCCGCACTTCAACCGTGTCTGAGCCAGCCACCACATGGGCATTGGTAATCAGACGACCATCATTGGTAAGAATGAATCCCGATCCGGTTCCCCGCTCGACTCGATCTTCGGGCGCAGGAAGCTGATCACCAAAAAACCGCTTAAAGATCGGATTGCGAAACGCTTCGGGGACTTGACTACTAACCCGCCGAGCCGAATCAATCCTCACAACTGCCGGGCCGACTTTCTCCACCGCCGCCGCAATAAAGTTTGAATTATTGGTGCCGTCAGCCGAGAGCGTAATCTTGCTGGGCGGAGCCGAGATCGCTCGTAGAGCAGATGGTAAATTTTGACCCGCGCGATCGCTCAAATAATGCGTTCCGATCAGGGCTGCCCCCCCTCCAATTGCCAACAAAGAGGAGCCGATCGCCAGTTGCTTAAAGGAGAGAACCATAGTCTTGAACGCGCTATACAGCCATACTTTAACTCGAATTTAAGAGGAGCGTAGCGATCTGGAGTTTGTCTCAATCCGATGTCCGTTTTGAGATACACTTCTTTACACGGACAGGTTTATCGATTAGTGATCAAGTTGAATGTTATGGCGAAATATCGGTCTCTCTTGGCTTCAGTTTTGGCGATCGCGGCAGTCTTTTTGATTGGGTTGAGTAGTCCTGCATGGGCAAAAACCAAAACCAAGACTCCGACCTACACTCCCGAACAGATTGCAGAAATTCAAACCTATGCGAGTGACGTGGCTACAATGCGCGATCGCATGTCGGAGCTACAAGCGCTGATTCAGAAAGAGGATTGGACATTTGTTCGCAACTTCATTCACGGCCCGCTCGGCGAACTGCGCGTCAAAATGAGTGCCGTAGTGCGTGACTTGCTGCCCGATGCCCAAAAGCCAGCGCGAACGGTTGCTAAAGACGTGTTTGATAACCTGGTAGCGATCGATCGAGCAGCAGAAAACGCAGACTATAAGCTGGCCGTTCGCAACTATGGTGAGGCAATCCAGAACTTTGATGCATTCTTTCAACTGATCCCCAAAGGCTAGATTTGATTTCAGGTCGAATGTAACGTTTTGTCCAAGTCTATTCAGAAATTACTCTTTCTTTACGGCCCCCAAACTCGTTACACTACAGAATGAATTCTGAGATCCCGCAATAAAATATGAGCGTAGTTAGCCAAGTCATTCTGCAAGCCGACGACGAACTTCGTTATCCAACGAGCGGCGAGTTAAAAGGTATAAGAGAATTTTTTCTGACTGGAGAGCAGCGCACTCGCATCGCCGCCACCCTGTCGAGCAACGAAAAGAAGATCGTTGAAGAAGCCAGCAAAAAGTTGTGGAAAAAGCGCCCCGACTTTATCGCCCCCGGTGGTAATGCCTACGGCAATCGCGAACGTGCCCTCTGTCTGCGTGACTATGGCTGGTATCTGCGCCTTGTGACCTATGGAGTGTTAGCAGGCGAAACCAGTCCGATCGAGAAAATCGGTTTGATCGGCGCACGCGAAATGTACAACGCGCTGGGTGTCCCAGTTCCGGGGATGGCAGAGGCAATTCGCTGTCTCAAAGAAGCCTCGACGGCCCTCCTGAGTACTGAAGATGCAGCAGAAGCGGCTCCCTACTTCGACTTCATCATCCAGGGCATGTCCTAACGCTGACTGTACAATCAAATACAATTGCATCCCTGCGATCGACGCTATTTTTGGCTAATTCTCTGTCAAAGCTTCCGGCGATCGTAGGGATAATTTTTTATTTCCAAGCCTATTCAATTCATTTCATTTCTCGAAACAGTTTGATTAAGAATTGATTGTTTAGACGGCATTTCTATTATTTTTTCCGAAAATGGTGAAGTAGTGTTTGATGTCTCTAACGATGTCTCAGATTGAAGCAATTCTAAACTTCTGGTTCGGTGAGATTGCTGAGGATGGGCAATTTAACTATCGGAAAGAATGGTTCATCAAAAATCCGGAGTTTGATGAGCAGGTGAAACCGTTCCAATCAACTTACGAGCAAGCCGCTCAGGGTCAACTTGACACCTGGTTAGAGTCGCCCCAAGGCTGTTTAGCGCTGGTTTTATTATTGGATCAGGTTCCGCGCAATCTGTTTCGAGGTCAGCCAAAATCTTTTGCAACCGATGCCAAAGCGTTATCTGTTACGCAGACGGCCCTCTCGCAAGGATTTGACCAAGCACTTCCCCCAGTTCAGCGATTTTTCCTGTACATGCCCCTCGAACACAGCGAAGATCTAGAGCATCAACATCAGTCTGTGTCTCTATTTCACCAATTTGTTGATGATCCAGTATTGCGAGATACCTATGATTATGCGATTCGTCATCGAGATGTGATTGAGCGTTTTGGGCGATTTCCTCACCGCAATCAGATTCTCGATCGCCCTTCAACTCCCCAAGAAGTTGAGTTTCTCAAGCAGCCAGGGTCATCTTTCTAAATTATCCAACTGATTACTATGACATCTCAATCCATTGCCCCCAACGCAGACCAGATTGCCAAGACTAAGCAAGCGATCGACCGCTACGTTCAGAGCCTTGATGCCAACCCCGATCGCCGAGTGGGTGCTTATCCTTACTATCTACTTCACGAGCCAGGAAAACCGATTCGCGGGACGGTGATGATTTTTCACGGCTTCAGCGCAAAACCTCATCAGATGTGGCGACTGGCGGATTATCTCTTCAAAAATGGCTTCAATGTCTACCAACCCTCGATCGCGGGACATCCGTTAATTAATCCCGATCGCAACTGGTGTCAGGTCGATCTCAAGCCAGAGTACGCCGTCCCTCTTAAGCAAAAGGTTCAGCAAGATCCCGTTCTCAAGAAATATTTTGATAACATCGCCAACAATTCCAGCAGTTTTACGCGCCCCAATAAATTGCAGCAGATGGCGTTGATGGCTCGATTGTTGCTGCTAGAGCCAAATTTGATGGATATTATGCAGTCGATCGCGCTGCCCGATGATCCCGACTTTGACAAATATTATGTGTCTTCTCATCGTCGATATTTGACAGACGCACAGGCACGATTGACCGAATTGGACGCAATGCCAGGGAATGTTTACACGGTCGGTTTATCAGTTGGGGGGGCCGTCGCATTAGGGTTGGCTGCTTCTCGCCCCGATCGCATCAAGCAGACCGTTGCCTACGCCCCGTTGCTCAAAATTTACGGCGAAGAACGCAGACAGTACATCAATCTAGCTGGGCCGTTGGATATCAGTGAATCAGGCTGGGACGCTAATTTGCGCTTTCCGGTGGGAGCGCTGACAGCAGCCGATCGCTTTGGCAGCAGTGTGGTTTTGAGTCATCAGAGTGTGCGCGCTCTTCGAGGTACCCGCGAGGGGTCGCTGCAAAATGTTCCAACCTTTCTGGTGCTAACTGAGAACGAAGATGCTGCTGACATTGACACCAACAAGGATTTCTATCAAAAAATCGGCGGTGAAGACAATGGCAATGCCTTCTATCTCTACCCACCCGATGCCTTGGTGCCGCACCCAATGGTTGACCCAACTGAGGTGAGTCAGAATATGAGCAACCGTTTTTGGCAGAGTCTCTATCAAGAAACCTTCCGCTTTTTGACAACAGGAAAGGTGGATGTGAACAACATGAGCAACTTAGAGCAAAACGCAGACCTCCCGACTGTCCCGGCGGCATAGGAATTTAATGAAGCTGGCAGCGGAGGTGATTGATTTGAATTCGCTCCGTTGCCACTGTTTAACGTCAGTTCGATGAGAGTGACTCACTTCGTTTCAATCGGCTTCAGCCCCCTAAATCCCCCAATTCTGGGGGACTTTGAACGAGAGATCTTGTCCAAAAGTCCCCCAGAATTGGGGGGTTGGGGGGCTGAAGTGCTGAATAACGGAGCGGAAAAACTCCATCGAATTTACGTCTGTTTACAGTTTCAACTTACAGTTTCAATCTCATAGAAGCTTGTTGCAGCAGTTTCCAGCTTTGGGTGATCAGCGGAATGGCAGACAGCAAAATTAGGAACGCGATCGCTAAACTAATTGCCCCATCCGCCCAGTTCCAGTGCCACAGCGTTACCGCGATCGCCGCCAAGATGACTCCGATCGCCCCCAGCGCATCCGCTACGACATGTAGAAAAGCGGCCCGCAGATTCAAATCGTGGTCACTGCCTTGATGTAGAAGTGCAATGTTGAATCCGTTGACAACCAGTCCGACGATCGCGGTGATCAACATCGGCTGACTCGCAATCTCGACTGAGGGAATTTGTAACCGATTAAGAGACTCCCAACCGATCAGCAGAGCGACGACGACCAAACCGATGCCATTGATCAACGCGGCCCAAGTCTCGATCGAGCGATCTTCAACGAGAGAAATTTCACCTTCTCCGAGCCAACCCCATTTGGGCGGAGACTGAGCAATCCGAGTCGCCAACAGCGCCAGCAGCAGCGCAAAACAGTCTGAAACGAGGTGTCCCGATTCTGCAACCAGCGCCAAACTGTGGCTTGAATGCCCAACGGCTAACTCTACACCCGCAAAACTGCCGACAAGCAGCAGGGCGATCGCCAGTTGTTTTTGTTTGGTTTGAGAATTGGCGGTGTGACAATCACAGTTTTCAGAATGTTGATGCATGTGCAAAGAGAAACGTTTATAGCTTGAAGACCGTTGGCAGGCGAGGCCGGTTCCAGTCTTCATTAAACCCTGTTCTCTCGCCATCGCGCCCAGCTACCACTTTTTGTAAGGAAGAAACTTGCCGTTCATGGTGATCACGACTCGATCGCCCTTTGGGTCAGCTTCTTTTTCGATATTCAGCGTGAAGTCGATCGCGCTCATGATTCCGTCGCCAAACTTCTCGTGAATCACTTCCTTGATGGGCATCCCATAGACCTGCATGATTTCGTAGAAGCGGTAGATTAGGGGGTCGGTGGGCACGACTGGCCCCAATCCTTTAACGGAGGAAGCGGTTAATTCTGATACCAGGTCGAGGCTGAGTCCTAGTGCGGTGAGTAGTTTTGTCGCTTCGTCTTCAGAGGCACTGGCCTGACGGTAAAACAGTGCAGCAATCCAGACCTCATCGCGTCCGATCGTCGTTTCTAGATCGCTAAAACTCAACCCTTTCGCTTTTTTAGCCGCCAGCAGTTTCTCAGTGATGTCTGAAATCGTCATGGAAAAATTCCTACCACTCAGGTTATTTCGGCTTCAGTTGTAGTCGAGGATAGCGCTGTGAATTGTAGTCAAAGTTACAAAGATAGGAGGCGAAAGAGTTACCATGCCTTTTCCTCCTATCGCCTACTTAAATATTGATGCTGTTGGGAATGCGAGAAGGGAGCAGATAAGGATAATCAGCGCCAAATTTACTCAGACGCTGATGATTGCGAGTTGAGATTTCCTGCTCGATCGCCTGCAACTCTGTTTGAAACTGGTGCAAAATTTTCACGTCACCCAAATCGGCAAACTCCATTACATCCGAGTTTCCTAAACGGCTGTAGAGCACTCCACTCAGGGCAAACGTCAGTTCCATTTGACCCAATTCTTGCTCAGGCGGCGGCAATAGTTGCTTGAGAGAAGCGGGAACATCCGGCTGAGTGTAGGCAGCCAGCGGCGCATTGGGAACGTAGCCAAAGTAATCAAACTGGCTAAAATTGACCGCAGCATGTTGGGCACTACAGGTAAAAATCACCTGAGTCGCGACGGCGATCGCCTGCTGCAATGTCTTAATCTCCCCCGGATTTTGGCTCGTCGGAAACCCTGGCACTCTGGGAAAATCGGGTAGTTCTTCAATTGACAACCCAACCTGAGCGGCAATGTCTTGAGGAATCCAACCTGGTGCTTGGGCAAATTCATCTTTGGAGCGAGTATTCAACGGTGCCCCCAATTCTGCTGCCCAGTTTTGGAGGTAAAGATCCTGCTGAACGGCTCGATCGTCCTCGTAATATCGGTTTAGATAAGTCGTCACGTAACGCTCGATCGCTTCCCACAATAGCCGCGCATCATCTCGATAGGGATATTCTGGTAAAAATTCTGACTCGACTCCGCGATCGCTCAGATCTTGAGGATAAGCATAGGACTCAAAAGAACGTTCTCGATAGGCGCGATTCATCAACGACAGCGAAGCCCCACGAGTCGGAGCCATCAGCTTATCAATGGCCGCCCCTTCTCCAAGCAAAATAGCATTGCCCCGCGTGTTGATCGCCAACAAAAATCGAAAGTGAGGTTTCAACAAGCGAGAAAATGGATGATTGGCGGGTAGCTGGCGTGGAGTAGCGATCGCAAAAGCCTCCATTGCCAAATGCGTAAAACACAGATGCGTCAACAACTCATGCTGCGTAATGTCAGCAACCTGAACATAAAGCTTCGATCGCATCCACTCATCCGCATCCCCCGGCGCTGTAATTTTGCCCCCAGTTTCTAACTGAATCAGCAACGGCTCCAACCCCTGAGATCCCTGGTAAAAAAGCGCTTTTGGACTTCCCACATACCGACCCACCTGCAAATCAGCGGGAGCAAACTGAAGGGCGGGATAATCCAGTACAAACAACCGATTTTGACCAGCAACCTGTTCGAGGTCTATTGCTTCTCCATCTGACCGAACACAAGACGCTTGCCAACGATGTAGTTCAGCGCGATCCATCACTCGCCGCAGCGACATTGGGTTAGGGCCAGCCAGCCGCTGATACGCAAATTCTTGATCCCTCAATCCGCCGTCTCGATCGTGAATCTCAACCACTTTGGGACGGGGGCGATCGTGCTGTTCGAGGGTTTGATAAAACGTCGATCGCTGAGACCCTGGCAAACTATCTTCGGCCGCCTCTTTTGCCGCTGTGAGGGCTTTTCCCATTTCTCGCCGCAAGCGCACAAAATCGACATTAAACGGTTCATCGGGCGGCAGATTAAAGTTAAATAACCCCGACTGGAAGATCTCAAAATCGACTAATAGCGTCGTCAACTTCGCCCAAGTTTCTTCGAGAGTGCGCGTTCCAGCCTCAAACTGCTCTAAGAGCACGGTCAACGGCTGAGAAAGTTGTCCTTGTTGGACTAAATTGCGCCGCAGCTCAGACAAAATGTACTGCACAGCGCCATCTTGTCCGGCGTGAGGAAAGATACGAGCAGATCCAGCCTCATAAAGCTGAGTTGGGTCGTAGCGATAGTGTCCTTGCTGCTGTTCAGGCGAGATATGGGGCATGGTTGACTCCAGTGAAGATTGGGTCGCAGCGATCGTACCTTAGCTATTTTGAGTTGTACCCACACGTAAACGGGTAGTTTTATGCGATTAACCAAAAATATTGGGCGCGGCGATCGCCAGACAATTTGATCTAATAGAACGTCAGTTCGATGAACGCTTCGCTTTTAGATCCAGGAACGCCCCCTAAATCCCCCACGAGTGAGGGACTTTGAACCAGAATTCCTCTCTGAAAGTCCCCCAAAATTGGGGGGTTGGGGGGCAGAAGCCGTGAACAACGAAGCGAAAAAACTCTCATCGAATTCACGTTAATAGATATCTTCAATGCCTGAAGACCCGCTTCCGCAGCAATTTTTTTTAATCAAATCAGCTTTTCACTAATTAAGCCAGCGCCTAACTACAAGATTCAGCAATATTCAGAGTTCTCACTCAAGAACTTTACTTCGCTATCGGCTAAAAGTAGACATAGAAAACTTTTTGTCAGACGTTTCTGGTTATTGAGCCTTCAGCGTTAGGTGTAATTTATGTCCTCCAGTGGTAGCAGCTACAGCCTTTAATTCAAGGAACCTTTAACTTTCTAACGTTAAGCTCGAAAAGCCAAAAATGGTTGCACTTCTTAACTTAAATAGAGCTTTTGTTCACCTCGATTTGAAGAGTTCACAGCCTGCTGATTTTGCTTAGAGAATTAAACTTCTATGACGTTACGGCGTTTTGCAGGAGCAATTTATGCAGCTTTCACCATTTGCTCAATACTACATTCGCAAACTACTTCGGCAAAATATTGATCGAGCCAATCCTCTTTTGGCAAATGAGACGGAAGATCGTCTTTTATCTGAGTTAGATATTAATCAAACTTTGACTGACCTTTATTTAGAAGACCACAAAATCGCCGCTAAAAAGTGGGAATTAGAAACTTTAACGCAAATTTCTCAAAATCTTGAAAAATCCCACTACGAGCAGGAAAGCTTAATCGAAATCAAACGGCGAATTCTCGATATTTTAGGATTTAGATCAGCAGCGATCGTGCCTTCTAAGTTGCCGCTTATTGTTCAAGAAAAACTTGTGCCATCTTTTCGCTTTTATCGAGAAGGAAAAGTCCTGGAAGGAATCAATTTTAGGCATGAATTTTATGGATTAGTCAAAGAGTTTGAAACTACTCAAAGACTACGAACCTATCAGCTTGCATGGGCGCTGTCAGAGAAAAACATTCCAATGATTTTAACGACCGCTGATGCACGACTGGGGATTTGGATTCGGCTACGATCGCCTGCCTACTCAGCATGGCTTGATCAAGCTGCAATTCTCCCAAATCTTGTCTTACTTCTCCACTCTGCCCTTCATCGATTCAAACAAGTTTTTACTCGTCCAACTAACTCAATAGATAGAACTAACCATTGACTAGTTTTTGAGCGACGGGGTTACACGACAACATTAATAGAATATTATTAACAGAATATTAATAGTTAGTAATGAATTAACAAACAATTAATTCTCATTCTATAGTCTTATCATGTCCGGCTCAACCAGGGGCGCATTATGACGATCGCCGAGCAGCTAGACAAGACATGACGCTACATATCTATGGCACCCTCGGACAATCGCGATTTGACTTCATGTGGGATCTGCTGATTCGCAAAGCCCATGCTTACATTGTGCTGGTGCCTGCCCAACGTCCCGAAGCGTTTCGTCAAGCTCGTCAGATTCTAGCTTTATGAATCAGCGCGTCACGGTGCCTTTGCTGATTGGAGTCACGCACCTAGACTGCGAATCTGCCTGGTCGCTAGAGGACGTAGCCCTGTCAATTTGGGGAGCTGATGCGCCAGATCGCCGCTGTCAATGCCAATGACAAAGCCTCTGTGACTCAAGCCCTGATTGCTCTGGTCGAGCATTCCCTCGAATCTTCGCTGGTGGAATAGGACGCATACGACTTCATGGAAAAACCGTAATTTGCTTCTGCTTTCATCAATGTCAACATTCTTGATAGAGCATTCGATACAACGCTTGGTTAGAGGCGCTAAAATCCTCATATCAATCTTGGAACTGTCGATCGCGACTCAGCAAAGTCCAATCATTCAAGTTGCTGAAAAGTACAAGTTGTCGGCCTCTACACTCGACAAAAATTGTTTGTCAGCATCCTAGTGAATTTGTATCGTGAGCCTGTCTATCGTCCCATGCAAAAACAATATTTGCGATCGCTGCGCGCAGCTTTCTGGCAACGCTTACCGCTTCATCTCGTTTGTGGAGTCATGTTGCTGGGAGTTGGAAGTTGTAATCGACCACCCGATCGCGTCACGGTTTCTAGTGGCACCGCTAATGGCTATTACAGTCGGTTAGCCGCCCAAATTGGTGACTCGGCTGACAATAGCGTGGGCATGAATGTTCAAAATCTCAGTTCTCAAGGGTCACGAGAAAATCTACAGCGACTGCTCGATCGCCAGGTTGATTTTGCGCTAGTGCAGTTAGATGTCGTCAGCGATGCCATGAAGCAAGGAAAAGTGCAGGCGATCGCCACCCTGGCCAATGAAGATATTCATCTGATCGTTAAAGATGCTCGACTGCGATCGCTCTCTGATTTGCAGGGCAAACGAGTCGGGATGGGGTCAAAGGGCAGTGGAATTCGGTTTACAGCAGATCAATTGGTCAAGGCGATCGGGCTAAAGGTGCGTGCAGATGACTCCAATTTTGACCAACTGTTTGAGAGACTGTCAGGGGGGCAGGTGGAGGCTGCGATTTATGTGGGCAGTGTGGGAGCCAGCGATAAAGTTCGTGAGCAGTTTTTGACCCATCCCCAGCTACGGCTGATTCCCCTTCAGCCAGAAGTTATTAACTATCTAACGACTCGCGATCCAGGTTCTTATCAAGCCGCAACGATCCCGATTGGCACCTATAGCGCCCGTCCTGCCATCCCAGCAAAAAGTATCCCGACCCTCTCAACTGCAACAGTTTTAGTGACTCGTCCCGATGTCAGCCATCGATCGGTTGGGCTGCTTACCTGGTCAATTTTGTCTACGTCTCGAAAGTTTTCACAATTTTATCCAGATTTACAGGCTGGAGAAGCGCGATCGCTCTTACAAAAAGGGCTGTTTTACATTCACCCAGCGGCCCAAAATGTTTACGAGCAGGGCGATCCGCGAGATGCCTGGATTCGGTACTGGGAAAACAACAGTGATCTTCAGGCTGGGTTAATGATCTTAATCGGAACGAGCAGTGCGGGGGTGTTTTTGCAGAAATGGCGGCACGATCGCTCCAAAAAGCTAGTCACGACCACCGTCAAGCGAATTAGTGAACTGAGACACCTGCTGCCCCTCGACGCTCAACCAGCCCTAGACGGCATCGAAGAACTCAGCCAGGAGCATCGCTTACTCTTCATCGAAGGCACCATTACATCAGACACCTATGAGCAAGTTCGTCAAAAAACACAAACCTTTGCAGATCAATGCCGCACCCTATTAGAGCAACAGCGCAAACGATTTGTTTTGGACACCCTACTGTTACTCGACGATTGGCAGGCATCGCTACAACTTGACCCTCAAGCTGCCTTACAAAAACTCACTCAGATCAAACAGCAGTACCGCGAAATGTTGATCGCCGATCAGGTCGATATCCAGGCCTACATCGAACTCATGGAGCTAACCTTCATTTCAGTCATGACCCTTGCTCCACGCGATGGAGCCTCAAAATCAAACGGAGGTTGGACGCTTCCTGAGCAGTTACCTGTTAAACCTGAAGCTGAAAGGTAGAAATTAACTTTGTTGCTGATCAAACACTAGAAGAAAGCTAACTTCTTGCTCAAAGCACAAATTTAGCTTGAGAGGCTCTTCTCTAACCCGTAAAATCACTAGATCGTGTGATAGTCAAACCCAGTCAAATTTGGTTAGATAAAGACAGACTTGCTTCGGAGCGTTTTTCGGCAGCCTTCACAGGCTGTTTTTTTTGGGGCAAAGTGTATACAGTATACACTTTTGTAAAAGAATCGCACTCCGTTGAAAGGAGAGCAGACACGCGATCGCTCCCCACCCCAACAACACGTTAAGTTTCAGACGTGGACGATTGATTAAAGCCAGGAGTCAAGTATCCGACGAGGGCCCCGATCGCAAATCCTGAAACGTTACGAAATAGCGGTAGCCATTCAGAAGTGCGGGTCACGACCGGGCCGACCCCAAACGCCAGAAACAAGATTCCCCAGAGTGGCGAGAAGATAAGCGCCCACTGCCAGGCAAAAATTTGTCCTTCTTTGCGAGGATGTCCAGCAAATCCGCAAATTACGCCACCGACGATCGAGGTCACCAACGTCAAAATCCACTGTTCTTGAGGCAAACCTGGTACAACGCTGCATCCGCCCTGCTTTAGACAATACTTCACCGCATCCAACGCTTGAATAATCGCCTGATCTTCACCATTTTCTCGGACAAAAAACTGATTGCCAAAACGAGTCTGTAGCTCGATCCAAAACGTTCTCGATAAGAGCGGGTAAAACGCATCGCCCACGCTGAAATTGAGAATGTTGCCGCCCCGCTGATCGACCACCATCATCAGACTTTTCTCATTTAGCCCCCAATAGTCTTTGACCGCTGTCCCAGGGGTGCGATCGAACTGAGTCAATACCCGAATCTTCCAGCCTGTTTCCGCTTCAAATTTGGACAAATCCTCAGAAAGCGCCTCTTCTTGAACTGCGGTCAGCGACTTGGCCAGGTCAATAACATTAGTGGGCTTATCAGGCAGCAGGTCGGGGTTGTTGTAAGCGTGGGCGGCAGGAGCGATTGTCCAGATCGACAGCGCCAAAACAAAGGCAGTAATTGCTTTCAAAAGGCGATCGTTCAAAAAATATTGCATTGACGGCTGAAGGGGTGGGGTGGAAGGAGACATAGAGGAGTTGACCGATACAGAAAAAATGGGAGGTGATAAAGCCTACTTTTCTTTACATTAGTTAACTCTAATCTAATATTAGAAGCCTTCTCAAAACTCAGTCAATTTGCTCAAAAAGTTTTCTTAACAAAAAAGCACCCTGATGGATGCTGAAGTCAACTTAATTTTGAACGTGAACTAGCGATCGACCTCACCGCGCGTCGTTGGCTTATTATCCTTGCGTTGTCTAGCTTCTTTAGAGACTCGGAGGCGATCGTTTCCAATTCGAGACTGACCGTTTTCTAGCTCGTGGGTTTGAGAAACTTGGTCAGGAGTCTCATCGGAGCGATCGCTCGACTCAGTTAGATTCTCAGAATAAGAAACATAATCGGAAGCGTGAGCGGTTGGACTGCGCCTGGAATCTCCCGAATCGACAGAAGTGCGGTTTGTCGAAGGTAACCGATTAGTTCGCGATTTGGCAGAGGATTGATTTAAGGTTCGCCACGCGGCCTTTACGCCCGCAAATACACTGCGCGTCGTAACCTGAGCCTTCTGAACCTGCTGTTTTGCGCTGGTGACGCTTTGATCCACCTGCTTAACGACCTGCCCAGCGCTTTGCACCCCTTGGCTCATATCGTCAGTCAGTTCTGTAATTTCTAGCCCAGTTAAACGAATGGCTTCGAGCGTGGGAGGAAGCTCGCGGTTGAGGGTGTCAAACAGTTTTTCGGCACTGCGAGCGGCTCTTGCTAACTCGCGAAAAGCAGGCACAGCCGCCATTAGGACGGCAGTCAGACTCACTGCGACCAGCAAAATCGATAATCCTAACCAAAAAATGGGGTTAATCACCATTGCCTACAACAAACGATCGCGCACAGGTTTTGAGTCTGATGGGGAGTCAACATCATTACGGGTAAGTTGCTGCTCTCGCTGAGTCGCTTCCACCCCGGCTGAGATGGCCTCACGAAGCCGAACTAGCGTGCCATCCCAGTTTCTTAGGGCAGTTTCTGAGAGTCGATCGGCTTGAAGCTGTACTGTGGTCGATAAGTCTTCAGCAAGTTCGGGGAGGGCATCGGCTGATTTTTTCAACAGTTGTCGAGTTTCTCGCCCGGTACGAGGTGCGATCAAGAGTCCCGCGATCGTTCCGAAGGCGGCTCCGATGATCATTCCTCCTAAGAAGGCTCCAGAGCGATTGTTTGACATAGTTCTCGGTTAACTCAGCACAAGCGATTGAGGACAATTTTAATTTTTAATCAAGTACAAATTTAATTTTCAATTGTTTTCTTTATTTTGCCAAAATTTCACCCTATGCCCTCAAACATTGGGCAGATCTCCTGGATAAACCTTTAAATTTGTCGCTTCTCGGTGCCAAACCCTGCCAAGTAGACTGCTGCAAACTAAAAGTACACTTGTCTGAAGGCTATCTACGGTTTGCCGCGTTTTTGTTGAGTCGCGAAAGAGGCAGACGGCGCGACCCCTGGTGGGTAACTCGAAGCGACCCCTCGCGGGTAACTCGAAGAGATCGTCGATTTAAAACGCTGCTCCCCAGACTCAGAAGGGCGAGTGCTTGCCGAGCTTGCTGAAATTTGGGTTCTAATTGCTGATAGCTTTGGCGAAGTTGACGACTGCCCATCTGACCTTTGAGAATCGCTTCGGGCGCACCTGACAAAACCTTGTGCGTGCTAAGTTCTGCTGCAATCAGCGCATCTGCCGCCTTTGACAAGGCCAGTCTAAGTTTCCATACGCGCCACGCTGTATAAAAGCAACCGATCGCCAAAAGCACATTGATCACCACCACAGTCACCAGCATTGCTTACCTCATCGCGTAATGGTTCACCGCCCAAGTTAACGACGATCATAGCCGCGAGTTTGAGATTGAGAGTCAGCAGCGAGAAAGAGTTTTGAGCTTTGAATTCTCTAATTCACGACCCTTCACGAAAAGAAACGCGCAGCGCGATCGACCCTGGCTATCATGAAATGCTTCGCAACACTTCCTGGAATCGTCTCGCGTAGGGCTGTTGCCTACAAAGAATCTCAGAAAAATTCCCGTCCTCCCTTACTGATTTAGCCCTTTAAGATTATGGTTCAGTCTACTGCCCCGATGATTTTTGTAAACCCCAATAGCGGCAATGATAGTGCAGCCGGAAGCCAAGCGGCACCCCTTAAAACGATCGCTCGTGCGCTTCAACAGGCAAAATCAGGCACGACCATTCAGCTTGCGCCCGGCACCTACACCACTGCCAACGGCGAAACCTTTCCGCTCACCATTCCCTCCGGGGTGACTGTCATTGGCAACGAATCGAACAAAGGCAGCGGCATTCAGATTACGGGAAGTGGCTCCTATTTGAGTCCCACGTTTGCCAAACAAAATGTGACCTTCTTGCTGCAAAACAACGCTCAACTGCGAGGCGTAACCGTGACGAATGCGGACGATCGTGGCACTGGAGCTTGGATCGAGTCAACGGCTCCTACAATCGCCAACTGCACCTTTGTCAACTGCAAGCGAGAAGGCGTTTTTGCGACGGGCACCTCAAATCCAGCCGTTCTGGACTGCGTGTTTAACCAAAATGCGGCCAACGGCATCTCGATCGTGCGGGACACCAAAGGAGAATTTCGGCGCAACGTTTGTCAGAATACAGGATTTGGCATGGCGATCGGCGACAATGCAGCCCCCTTACTCACCGACAATCGCATTTTTGAGAATCGAGCAGGCATCGTATTGTCTCGATCGGCTCGTCCCGTGATGCGTGGCAATACTGTAGAACGCAACCGAGAAACTGGATTGGTGGCGCTAGAGAAATCCCTTCCCGATTTAGGCAGCAGTCAAGATCCGGGAGGCAACATCATTCGGGACAACGGCGAGTTTGATCTACAAAATTCTACAAATCCACCCATTACGATCGCCTCAGTCGGTAATCAACTCAATCCAACTAAAATACAGGGGCCGATCGACCTGATCGCTAGTGATATCCCCACTCCTACTCCCACGCCGACTCCAGTTCCTACCCCAACTCCTACACCGACTCCTACACCGACCCCGACCCCAACTCCAACTCCTACACCGACTCCAATTCCCACACCGACTCCAGTTCCTACACCCACCCCGACTCCAATCCCGATTCCCGTCCCAACTCCCACCCCGACTCCCACTCCCACGCCTAGTGGACTGAGCGACGTTCGAGGACATTGGGCAGAGTCCTTTATTCAAGCATTGGTGAGCAGAGGATTAATTAGTGGCTTTCCCGACGGCACCTTTAAGCCAGAAGCTCCGCTAACTCGTGCCCAATATGCGACCATTATTGCCAAAGCTTACGATCTACCGCTCAAGCAAGCCGCCACCAACTTTTCAGACGTTTCGCGGGGCTTTTGGGCATTTGACGGCATCACCAAGGCCAATCGAATGGGCTTTATTGCAGGCTTTCCCGACGGCACTTTTCGCCCTGGTCAAAACTTAACTCGCGTGCAGGCGTTTGTTTCACTCGTCAATGGTTTGGGGCTGACCGGAGGAACGCCAAGCACTGTAGCAGCCTATGCCGATCGCGCCCAGATTCCCAGTTACGCCGTCAATCCGATCGCAGCCGCGACTCAAAAACGTATGGTGGTCAACTATCCCACCGTTTCTCAACTCAAACCGATGCAGGAGATGACTCGCGCAGAAGTGGCAGCCGTCGTGTATCAATCTCTGGTGGCAACCAATAAAGCCCCTGCGATCGCCTCCGCCTTTATCATTGACCCCGATGCCTCAGTCGCCACCTTTACCGATATGACTCAGCACTGGGCTAAAGAGTTTGTTTTGGGACTGTCCAATCAAAACTTTATTAGCGGCTTTGCCGATGGCACCTTCAAACCTGACACCCCCATGACTCGCGCCCAATACGCTGCGCTGCTCTCCAAAGCCTTTAACCCTGCGCCCCGACGAGCCGCGATTAGTTTCTCAGACGTTCCGGCGGACTTTTGGGCAAAGCCAATGATCGAACAAGCCTATCGCGCAGGATTCATTTCGGGCTTTCCTGACGGCACCTTTAAGCCCAATCAAAATGTAACTCGGCTTCAGATGGCACTGTCACTGGTGAGCGGATTCAACATTCCTCCGGGAGATGTGAGCGTCTTAAATTCTTACGACGATCGCGCCTCAATTCCTCAGCCCTTTCAAGACAAAGTTGCGGCGGCGACTCAGGAGAAAATCATCGTCAACTTCCCCAACGTGCGCCAGTTTAGTCCCAATCGAGATGCGACGAGAGCCGAAGTGTCTGCAATGGTTTACCAAACGCTTGCGAGAGACGGACGGGTCGCTTCGCTAAATTCCCCTTACATTGTCAACGCTTAGGAATTTGATGCTCAAAGAGTTCTGAGTTAGCCAACTTCTTTTTACTTCGTCTGGATGGACTAAAAAGGATGTTTAGTTTAAAGCTCAGAACTCTTTTCAGGCTTTGTGGAACGATCCCTAAGATGGGAGAATAAGGTTTACCTAATCACATCGCGATCGTAAAGCTATGGTTCAAATTCAATTTTCTAGAGGCGTTGATGAAGACGTAGTTCCTGATGTCCGCCTGACTCGCTCCAAAGATGGCACCAACGGAACGGCGACCTTTTACTTTGACAAGCCCAGAGCCTTAGATAACTCTAGCACCGATGACATCACGGGCATGTACATGATCGACGAAGAAGGCGAACTGACCACTCGTGAAGTCAAAGCCAAATTTGTCAACGGCAAGCCCGAAGCGCTAGAAGCCCTCTACATCATGAAGTCTGTAGGAGAGTGGGAGCGGTTTATGCGATTTATGGAGCGCTACGCTCAACAAAACGAGTTGGGCTTCCAAAAATCCTAGCTTGTCACTCATGACCCATTCTCCTCATCCTGACACTCCCGGTGTGGCGGTCGGCTGTGCTGTCATTACCGTGAGTGATACTCGAACTCCAGAAACCGATCGCAGTGGTCAACTCATTCAGCAGCTTCTTTTAAAAGCTGGACATCGAATTGGGCACTACACGCTGGTCAGAGATGAACCTGATCAGATTCGATCGCAACTCAGCGCGTTGAGCGATCGGTCTGACTTAGAAGCACTCATCTTCAATGGCGGCACGGGCATTGCTCCAAGAGACACCACCTATGATGCGATCGAGCAACTCCTCGAAAAAACGCTGCCAGGATTTGGAGAAATCTTTCGATTCTTGAGTTATCAGGAAATCGGATCGCGGGCCATTGGATCACGAGCGATCGCCGGAGCTTACCGAGGCAAGCTGATTTTTTCAATCCCCGGCTCTTCAAACGCCGTCAAACTCGCCCTCGAAAAGCTAATCTTGCCAGAACTGGTGCATTTAGTTAGCCAGCTACAGCTTCCTACTAATCCAACCTCAATTGGGTGAAAAGTTTTCTCACTTCTTTTCTCACTTCGGTGTTGAGGTCTCTCGCCCACTAGTTTCTAGTTCTACGTGAATTCGTTGAAAGGGTTCACTTCGGTTATAAATCCGGCCTGCCCTCTTTCAACACCGGAGCGAAAAAGCTTTGTCGAATTCACGTTAATTCTAGTGGTTCTAACCCCTCCAGGCATTGAGAGCATTTGACCCTAAACGCAAAAGAACGCCAGGACATATAAGACATCCCAGCGTTCTTTTGAGCATCAACGCCTATCTCGCGTTTACGCTCTGTTGTGAAGAGCTTGGCTTGAGAGCCGTTTGTTCTAAGACAGACAACGCACGCGCATATTGAGGATCTTGCTTGGTGCCAATCAGTTTAGGATTGGTTGCTAGATATTGCCGTTGAGCATCGGTCAGATCAATCTTGACATCTGGCGTAATGCCTTTGTGACTAATATCAGTGCCGTTGGGCGTGTAATAGTGGGCGATCGTCACCGCCAATCCTGACCCATCTGAGAGAGAATGCACCGACTGTACCAGCGCTTTTCCAAAGGTTTGACTACCCACTACGGTCGCCCGTCTGTTGTCTTTGAGCGCGCCCGTTAGAATTTCGCTAGAACTGGCCGAGTTGCCGTCCACCAAGACCACTAATGGCAGCTTGGTCAAAGCAGTCCGATTTGCCGCCATTTCGTCACTGCCACCCTTACGATCGACCGTCCGCACGATCGCGCCTTTGTCGAGCCACATACGGCTAATCTCAATACTTGCTTGCAGCAGTCCGCCCGGATTTCCCCGCAGATCTAGCACAAACCCCTCGACCTTTTGAGCCGACAGATCTTGAATCGCTCGCTGCATTTGCTCAGAAGCATGGCTGCTAAACTCATTGAGACGAATATAGCCAACCCGATTCTTGCCTTCTTGACGCAGCCCATATCGCACAGTTTGTAGCTCGATTCTGGCTCTCGTCAACGGCATATCAAAGTCGCCAGATCCAGTGCGTCCGATTTTGAGCGTCACTTTGGTGCCCACTTCGCCTCGAATCAGATTAGAAGCGTCTTCAACACTCATGCCTTTGGTGGGTTTGCCATTGATCGCCGTGATGCGATCGCCCGACTTAACCCCCGCCCGAATCGCCGGAGAATTTTCTAGCGGCTCAACCACCGTCAAAACCTTAGTCTTCTCATCTAGCTCCAGACGAATTCCTACTCCAGAGAGTTCTCCAGACGTTTGATTGCTCAAAGCTTCATACTGCTTAGGATCCATGAAGCGCGTGTAGGGGTCATCCAATTGCTTGAGGGCGGTTCGCAGGGCTTCGTAAGCTTCTTGTCTCGATGTATAGTTTTTGTTCAACAGGCGTTGGCGAACAGCTTTCCAATCGTTTTTGTTGAACGTACCATCGACATATTCGCGATTGACGATTTGCCAGGCCTCGTCGATCACTGTTTTGGGGCTGTCTTGCAGAGCGGCACGAACGGCCCGTCCAGGGCCAAACAGCGTCAGGGTCGCCGTCGCAGCAACGAAACCACTGCATAGGGCAACTTGGAGAAGCGGGAAGCGCCTTGTGGATCGATTCATCGAGTTGTTGTGGGAGTAGGTGGATAGCGTCGAAAGCGAGAAGACATCCGTAGCGAGACTCAAGAAATTTCGGTGACTTAAAGTAACAAGTAGAGTCTTAGCCGATCGTAATCTTTTTCTCCAGGGGTAGAAGCATCACTCAACTACGGACAAGTTAGCTTTAGAGTACACAGGAGACTCCTGAGAGCCGCAATCTTGGTAGGACAGTTGCTCAAGTGGCTCTAAATGCTGAAACTCCTCCACACTAAACGCGGTTTGTGAACGCTGGATGCAATCTCTATGACAATCTAACTGAATCTATGGAAAATATCCTGACGTTGAATGCAGAGTTTTATTAAGTTTTTTGACTTTTCGACCAGGATCAGAGGCAGTATGAAGTCAAGGGCCCCGTTTGAGGTGAGGGCAAATTCTTTATGCAGGTGAGCGCAAAACAATCTTCAAGACGCTGGTTATCGGTGCTGGTGCACTGTGGAATCGTGGGAGCGGCCTTAGCGGGAATTGTCTGGATGCAGCGATCACAGCTAAATCGCAGTTCTCTCTGGACAACCGATCCACAGCAGGCAGAACGACAAGAAGCGTTGCGGTTAGATTTGCTGAAAAAAACGCCCTCTTTTGGCTTTGACAATATGATTGCCAACTGGACGTTTCTCAACTTTTTGCAATACTTTGGCGACAATGAAGCCCGCGATAAGACTGGCTATTCATTGAGTCCCCAGTATTTTGACCTGATCACTCGACGAGATCCCCGTTTTGTCGATATCTATTTATTTCTATCGGGTACGCTGTCTTATCAATTGGGCAAACCACAGTTGAGTGTGGAGTATCTGCGACGGGGCACAGAAGTGCTGTCTCCTCAGATCCACCCCAGATCTTATACTTTATGGCAATATCAGGCCCTGGATCAATTGCTGCTGTTGGGAGACATTCCAGGGGCAATCTATTCATCAGAACAGGCGGCTAAATGGGCGGCCGCGACCCCTGGCTATGAGATGATTGCTTCCAATTTTCAAAGAAGGGCAGATTTCTTGAGAACAGAGCCAGACAGCAAGCTAATCCGGTTTCAATCCTGGGGGACTGTGTTTGATCAGGCGCAAAGAACGGGCGATCGCAAGACGCAGGAACGAGCCAAACAAGAAATTTTAGCGCTAGGAGGCGTGGAGCGAGTTGCCCCCGATGGACGGCTCTTCTTCACGTTGGACATTCCACCCAAGAAAGCGAATCCGTCTAAACCAGCTTTGCCAAAGTGAATTGCGGTGTCCAAAAGGCTGAAGGTTAGGCGATGCGTGCCAAGTTGCTGAGTCAAATATTCCCAGGTGCACATGGAATTTTAGCTGAATCCGATGTTGTTTAAGAAGTCAGAATTCCAAGAAATCGAGGATCTGATTAGAAGACAGTTTTGGATGTCACATGAGATTTAGTTTGGGCGATCGTGAGTCGATTTTGTACTCCAACTTGTGAGCAGATTTCGTCGCTTGATTCCGTAAATTCAAAGGTTTAGCAGCAACAAGGATCTGGTTTTGAGCGTCAGGGAAATCTAAGCTAACAGGCTGTAGGGTTTTATCCCTTTGCTATCACAAGTCTCCACTGGTCTAAGACACAGCTTGAAGTCTGGGTCAAAATCTCCCCGCGCAGGTGATCGCACAAGCTCGATTTAGCCGCTTCAATTAACGTCAGTTCGATGAACGCTTCAGATCCAGGAACGCCCCCTAAATCTTCCACGAGTGAGGGACTTTGAACCAGAATTCCTCTCTGAAAGTCCCCCAAAATTGGCAGCTTGGGGAGCAAAAGCCGTGAACAACGAAGCGGAAAAACTCTCATCGAATTCACGTTCAATTAACAGTAAAGAGATTATTCTCTACGAGTTTCTTACTCCTCATGATTAGGAATTAGGAAAAATGATAAAAAATCAAGACGTTTTTAGGCTAGGTGTTCAGTTTTTGTTTAGCTCGATCGTGCTTCTGTTCTGCATGTACAAGTTGGCAACTTCGGCCGATAATCAGCCTAGCAATGCCCTTTATTGGAGTGGGATTACAGGGATTTTGGCTTACTGGATGCCATCACCTGGAACGAGGAAAGACGAAAGCTTCTCGATGAGCGCTAACAAAGTCAATATTGAGAAAGCTGAAACAACGGTGATGACAAGTTCTGATTCCCAAAATGATTCAGCGAATCTCCTACCCTCGTTAGAGCCTTCAAAAGGAAAGATTTTCAACAGAAACTAAGTACTTTCTGAGCTACTTTCTGATTTACAAAAGCGATCGCATTATCTGGTTTGCTTGAGATTCATAACCGCCTCCAAACAAATTGAAATGATTTAGAACATGGTAGAGGTTATAGAGAGTTTTGCGCTGTTTGTAGCTGTCTGATAACGGCCAGATCTGGTGATAGCCCTGATAAAATTCATTGGGAAAACCGCCAAATAACTCTGTCATTGCAATATCAACTTCACGATCGCCCCAATAAGTTGCTGGGTCAAAAATGACAGGATCTCCAGACTGCGTAACGGCTGCATTGCCTGACCACAAATCTCCGTGAACGAGAGAAGGCTGAGGATGGTGATTTGCTAAAAGCTCTGGAACGGTATCAAGTAAGCGATCGCTTTGAGGAAATTTTCCGCCTCGTTGTTTGGCAAGCTGTAGCTGATAGCCAATTCGATGCTGGGTAAAAAAGGTTGTCCAATTAGATGTCCAGGGATTGAGTTGGAGCGTGGCTCCGATCGTATTATTTTGCTCCCAACCAAAGGCTGTGGACTTTGTAAATTGATGCAGTTTCGCCAATTCACAACCCATTTTTTGCCAAGATTCACGATTGCCGCGATCGAGTTCTAACCACTCCAAAACGATGTAAGCATGATCGGATGAAACGCCATAACAAATCGGCTTGGGAACTGAAATTGTGTTGGTTGCTGACAGTTCGCTGAGTCCCAGTGCCTCTGCTTCAAACATGGCAAATTGACTGACGCGATTTAATTTCACGAAAAAAGATTGCGATCCATTCGTGACTTTGTAGCCTTGATTGATGCAGCCATCGCTGACCGAAGTACGATCGCTAATTTCAAATGGTTGAGCGATCGCTTCAGAAATCTTTTGCTCAATTTGCTTCCACATAAAGCGATTTACGCTGGTTTGACCACCACAAATCCATAAGCCTCGGTCGGTAAATATTTTTGAGCGGCAGTTTGAATGTCAGAAATAGTGAGCGATTGAATGTAATTAGTGTAGTTAAAGGCAGGTTCTAAATCACCGAGTTGGGATTGATAATAGCCGTACAATCCAGAGCGATCGCTGGGCGTTTCATTCCCAAAAATAAAGTGATTAGCCACCTGAGTACAGACTCGTGAAAGCTCTGAATCGGTAACGGAATCTGTCTGTAAAGTTTGAATGTGCTGTACGATCGCGGCTTCTACTTTTTCGACATTCTCAACAGGCAACTGAGCCGAAATGCAGAAGATTCCTTGGTGCCGATAAGTCATATTGCTGGCAGAAATACTCGACACCAGCCCTTGTTCTTCTCGCAAATCTTTGACCAATCGGGCAGTGCGTCCATGTCCCAAAATGCTCGATAGCACATCTAACTCATAGGTCTCGTGCAGATTGGTCAACCCAGGAACGCGCCAAATTATCATCAAACGCGCTTGTTGAAGGGTGCGATCGACAAATTCGCGACGGATGACTTCGGTGAATAGAGTTTCGGGGGCGTGAGGTGTGGGGCGTGAGGCGTGAGGCGTAGAAATGGGTTTGAGTTGGTTAAAGCTGTCTTCGACGATTTGGATGAGGCGATCGACTGGGAGATTGCCCACAGCTACGGCAGTCATCGATTTGGGCTGATACCACTGGTTGTGAAAGTCTCGCATTTGTTGAGCGGCGAGCGTTTCGATCACAGAAGCAGGGCCGAGCACTTGACGACGATATGGAAGTTGATCGAAGGCTAAATCAGTTGTGTGCTGAAAAATGCGGCGGCGAGTATTGTCTTCCGATCGCCGAATTTCTTCTAACACCACAGATCTTTCTCGCTCAAATCCGTCATCCGGAATGCTGGCGTTGAGGACAACATCCATTTGTAAGGGGGCCAGGTCTGCAAAATCTTTGGGAGCCGTGGTGATGTAGTAGTGCGTGTAGTCCTGACTGGTGGCGGCATTGGTAACTGCCCCTCGTTCTTCGATCAGTTGCTCAAATTCCCCACTTTTTAGCTGATTAGTGCCCTTAAAGACCATGTGTTCTAGAAAGTGCGCCATGCCGTTGATTTCGTCAGACTCGACTGCGGAACCTACATTGAGCCACAGATTAAGATTGACGGCATCGACGGGAAGCTGCTCGGCAACGATCGTCAATCCGCTGGGCAGATGGCGAATCGTCGGTGCATTAAGTTTTGAGGAAGGAGCCTTAACGAGAATTGAAGTCATAATTTGCCCACTGATGGCCGCTTAACTCATCTTAATCTTCTTAAAGTTGCGATTGGTATCCGTCGGGGTAGAAATCGCTAGAAATTTGAGGGAAACAAAGATGAGAACGATAGAATATGAGTAGAAGTATTAAGAAATATGAAGGAAGCGCGATGGTTAGAGAGCAGCGGAGTGATTCTCAGTCGAACGATCGAGTCGTCGTTATCGGTGCCGGGATCGGGGGATTGACCGCAGCAGCCTTGTTAGCTCATCGCGGGCATTCTGTATTGGTGCTAGATCAGGCGTTGGTTCCGGGCGGATGTGCTTCAACCTTTAAGCGGCAGGGCTTTACGTTTGATGTGGGCGCAACTCAGGTTGCCGGATTAGAGCCGGGGGGCATTCATCACCGCATTTTCTCTGAGCTAGAAATTGATCTTCCGCAAGCTACGCCCTGCGATCCAGCTTGTGCGGTGTATCTGCCGGGAGAAACGGAGCCGATTAGTGTTTGGCGTAATCCTGAAAAATGGCAGGCAGAACGCCAGCGTCAGTTTCCTCAAAGCGAACCCTTTTGGCAAATGTTGGCGGATTTGTTTCGCTACAGTTGGGCGTTTCAGATGCGCGATCCGGTTTTGCCACCCCGCAACGTCTGGGATTTGTGGCAACTAACGAAAGCCGTTCGACCTGATACGTTGATGACGCTGCCGCACACTTTCTCAACGGTCGGCGATGCACTGCGGGGATATGGATTAGGTGACAACCAGCGCCTCAGAACCTTCCTCGATCTGCAACTCAAACTCTATTCTCAAGTCACCGCCGAAGAAACCGCCTTACTCTACGCTGCTACCGCACTGGGCGTTTCTCAAGAGCCACACGGATTGTTTCACCTTCAGGGCAGTATGCAGGTGTTGAGCGATCGCCTCCTCTCCGCTCTAGAGCGCGATAGTGGAAAGCTTCTGATGCGTCACACAGTTGAGAAAATTCACACCAAATTTGGCAAGACAACAGGCGTGACGATTCGCAATCAGAAAACGGGTGAGATCTGGACGGAGCAAGCCGATCAGGTCGTCGCCAACGTCACCGTTCAGAATCTGATGGAGCTATTGGACGATGCCCCCAAAGGTTATCAGCGTCGAGTTGAGAAACTGCCACCTTCATCCGGTGCGTTTGTGATTTATCTGGGAGTCGATCAGGCTGCGATTCCTAAAAACTGTCCGCCGCATCTGCAATTTCTGTATGACTACGAAGGGGCGATCTCTTCGAGTTACCCGCAAGGGGTCGGCGAAAACAATTCCCTTTTTGTCTCGGTTAGTCATCCGGGAGACGGGCGCGCCCCTGATGGCAAAGCGACGATTATTGCGTCTTCCTTTACCGACCCAGCCGCCTGGTGGCAGTGTGAGGACTATTCTGAGATGAAGCAGAAATATACGGAGGAAGCGATCGATCGGCTCAGTCAGTTCTTTGATCTAAAGGGCACGATTGTTTACCAGGAAGCCGCCACTCCTCGGACGTTCCAGCACTACACAGGACGCGATCAAGGGGTCGTCGGTGGGATCGGTCAGCGCGTCCCGACTTTTGGCCCGTTTGGATTTGCTAATCGCACTCCAGTCAAACAGCTTTGGCTAGTAGGTGACTCTACCCATCCCGGAGAAGGTACAGCGGGAGTCAGTTATTCGGCGCTAACCGTTGTGAGACAGATTGAAGCCAGAAGTTGATCGGCCTCTGTAGCTTCAAAATTCGGCGTTGCTGAATCAGGGGATGAATTGCCCCAAAGCGGCGGGAAACTCAAGGTTCAAAGTTCCCCAGAATTGGGGGATTTAGGGGGCTGCCCGGATGAGTCACCATAGCGAAAGATTCCGTCGAATTCACGTTAAAAAAGCTCCCCGAAGGGAGCCAGTTCAATTACTCAAAGATCAAATCCATTAGCCAAGAATCTTTTTGGCTTCGGCAACGACATTATCGATCGTGTAGCCAAACTTCTCCATCGCCACACCGCCAGGGGCCGACACGCCAAAGCGTTCGATGCTGATCATCGCGCCTTCACTGCCGATGTATTTGTGCCAACCAAAGCTAGAACCCGCTTCTACCACTAGACGTTTTTGATCCGCCTTGGGCAAAATCGCATTTTGGTAATGCTCGTCTTGCTCCTCAAACAGTTCCCAGCAGGGCATTGAGACCACCCGAACTTTGTGACCGTCAGCTCGCAACTTTTCAGCCGCCTGCACACACAGACTGACTTCGCTCCCGGTGCCAATCAAAATGATGTCAGGGAGATCGTCACTGCCAGAGAGAATGTAGGCCCCACGAGCCACGCCTTCGATCGAGCTTCCTTCGAGTTGAGGAAGTGCCTGACGGGTCATCGCCAACAGAGAGGGCTGATTACGGCGCTCGATCGCAATCTTGTAAGCTCCAGACGTTTCGGTGCCATCGGCAGGACGGAAGACCAACAGATTAGGAATCGCCCGCAGCGAAGGAATTGTCTCGACAGGTTGGTGCGTCGGGCCATCTTCACCCAGCGCGACTGAATCGTGAGTCATGACGTAAATCACGCCTGCCTGAGACAACGCCGACAAGCGAATCGCCGCCCGCATATAGTCCGCAAACACCAGGAAGGTTGCACAGTAAGGGATTAGACCCGAACCAGACAAAGCAATCCCGTTACAAATTGCGCCCATGCCATGTTCCCGGACTCCAAATCGCAGGTTGCGCCCTTCATAAGAGCCTTTCTGGAAGTCGGCAAAGCCTTTGAGCAGGGTCAGGTTAGAGTGCGTCAAGTCGGCGGAGCCACCAATCAATTCAGGAATGGCTTGTCCGAGCGCATTCAGTGTCTTCTCAGAAGTTTGGCGAGTCGCAAGGGCCTTGTCTTGAGGGGTGTAAGTGGGCAAAGATTTCTCCCAGCCTTCAGGAAGTTTGCCGCTCAGTTGACGCTCAAATCGAGCAGCCTCTTCGGGATACTTGGATTTGTAAGCTGCGAGCGTTTCGTTCCAGTCGGACTCATATTGGGCACCGCGATCGACCGCTTTGCGCCAGTGGTTTAGGGCATCTTCAGGAACGACAAAAGGCTCATACTCCCAGCCCAAATTCGTCCGCGTTGCGGTCACTTCGTCGCCGCCCAGCGCTGCCCCGTGGACACCTGCTGTATTTTGCTTGTTGGGCGACCCGTAGCCGATCGTCGTCCGCACTTTGATCAAAGAAGGCTTGTCGGTGACGGCTTTGGCCGCTTCGATCGCCGCCTTGATCGCATCCAGATCGGTATCGCCATCCGCAACTGCCTGCACATGCCAGCCATATGCTTCAAACCGCTTGCCCACATCTTCGGTAAACGAAACTTCTGTGTCGCCATCAATAGAAATGTGGTTGTCGTCGTACAGAGCAATCAGTTTGCCCAATCCCAAGTGACCTGCCAGCGAGCAAGCCTCACCCGAAACGCCTTCCATGTTGCAGCCGTCGCCCAAAATCACGTAGGTGTAGTGATCGACGATCGTCGCATCAGGCTTGTTAAAGGTGGCAGCCATGTGCGCTTCGGCCATCGCCAACCCAACCCCGTTACAGATCCCTTGACCCAGCGGTCCGGTCGTGACTTCTACCCCAGGCGTTTCAAAATTCTCAGGGTGTCCGGGTGTTTTTGATCCCCACTGCCGAAACTGTTTGATATCGTCGATCGTCACACTGTCGTAACCCGTCAAATAAAGCAGGGCGTACTGCAACATTGAGCCGTGACCCGCAGACAGCACAAAGCGATCGCGGTTGTACCAGTAGGGGTTCTTGGGATTAAACCGCATGAACTTGTCCCACAGCACGAAGGACATCGGAGCGGCACCCATTGGCAGTCCGGGGTGTCCTGATTTGGCTTTTTCAACGCCATCGATCGCCAAAAAGCGAATCGAATTAATGCAAAGTTCTTCGAGGGATTGGGCTGCAACGACCATGATCTTTGTGTAATAAATGACGGTTTGAGCGAGGCTGAACGTTTAGACTGTGAACGCTAGACTTGACTTAAATCAAAGGATTTTGCGACTTCTAGCTTGAACTACCCTTGAGTCTATTGTCTAGCGTCCAATGTCTCAAGTCTTGAGGTTTCAAGTTTTGGGGTTAAGTTTTAGGGTACGAGGCTACAACAAAACCTATGGCGACCTGTCCTTATTATGATAGGAATTAGGCAATCATACCTATCAGTAAAACTTATAAGAGGCCAGCAAATTTGCCAACCTCTTAATGATTTCAGACAAAGGTAGATAACACAAGATTAGGGAACGTATTTTTTGAACGCTAATGTCACGTTATGTCCACCAAATCCAAACGAGTTGGACAGCGCCACATCGACCACCATTTCACGACTTTTGTTAGCGACGTAATCAAGATCACACTCAGGGTCAGGAGTTTCTAAATTGATGGTGGGCGGCACGTTGTCATTTGCGATCGCCATCACCGCTGCCACTCCTTCGATTCCGCCTGATCCGCCCAGCAAGTGACCTGTCATCGACTTGGTAGAACTAACCGCTACCTTGTAGGCGTGGTCACCCAGGGCCCGCTTCATCGCGGCGGTTTCGGTTGAGTCGTTGGCGGGGGTGCTGGTGCCGTGGGCATTGATGTAGCTGACGCGATCGGGGGTCAAGTTTCCATCTTTTAGCGCTAACTGAATCGCCCTCGCGGCCCCTTCTCCACCCGGAACCGGGGAAGTCATGTGGTAGGCATCGCAGGTTGTGCCGTAGCCAACAATTTCTGCGTAGATCTTTGCGCCTCGACTCAGGGCATGTTCCAACTCTTCGAGAATCAGAACGCCGCAGCCTTCACCTAAAACGAACCCATCGCGAGTTTTATCAAACGGACGGCTGGCATGGGCTGGATCGTCGTTGCGAAAGGAGAGCGCTTTACAGGCTGCAAACCCTGCTACGGAGAGAGTCGTTACAGCCGCCTCAGTGCCCCCACAAATCATCGCCTGAGCGTACCCCCGCTGCACAAATCGAAAGGCATCGCCGATCGCATTTGACCCCGCCGCACAGGCCGTCACCGGACAGGAATTGGGCCCCTTTGCGCCTGTATGAATCGCTGTCAACCCCGCCGCCATATTCGCGATCATCATTGGAATCATAAACGGACTACAGCGATCGGGCCCGCGAGTCAGATTAACTTCCTGCTGGTCTTCTAGCACCTTGAGTCCGCCGATTCCTGTGCCAATGATTACGCCAACCTGTTCGGCATTGAGATCATTGATTGTAAAGTTGGCATCTTTGAGCGCTTGCTTGCTGGCTGACACCGCAAATTGAGCAAACCGATCCATGCGCTTGGCTTCTTTGCGATCCATATAGTCGTGGGGGTCAAATCCTTTGACTTCGCCTGCAAAGCGACAAGCGTGACGAGCCGCATCAAACAGGGTAATCGGCGCGATGCCGTTGCGTCCACTCAGCAGCCCGTCCCA
>NZ_JBJPHS010000032.1:0-61059 GCF_052939495.1 Phormidesmis sp. 146-12
CCCGCATGATGGGTGGTGTGGGAGGGGAGAGTTAATTGCTCTCCTCGACCCGATTAGCTGGCTGGCATTAGACGCAAACTACATAAGCTCACTACCCCTGATTGGAAAGTGCTTTGCGGAAAACAATCTTATCCGCCCCTTCTGCATAGAACTCGCGTATCCGTGCTTCCTCGTCGTAACCGCTTTTTCGGTAGAACGCCCGCACATACTCAAAATCTGATGTACCCACCGTCTCAACTAACAAGACCCGCGCACCTCGACCCACCAAAGTCTCCTCCACAAAACGTAGCAGCTTCCCACCCCGTCCTTGCTTTTGATGAGTTGGATGAACGACAATCAATTGTAGGTTCCATGTTCCACTGGTCATGCGTTCCGGTTCGCAGTAAGCTAATCCCACCAGTCCATCATCATCGTCTGTAACCCAAAAGGAGTGAGTATCGTCCTTTTCACTCAACGAATCAGTCAACATCTGACGTAACTCTTCTAGTTCATCAGGCGAGAAAAATCCGATCGAGTTGGCTAAGTTAATCAGTGCAACTGTGTCATCGGGCGTGATTGGTCGGATCATAGCGAACTCCATGTGCGTAAAAAAAGGATTATCATAACAGTTGTCACGCTTCAGGCAGCATAACAACTGTTATGATAGTAAGTCAAGATACTTGTTTGAAGTGGATCTGCAAACTAGGGAGCGCTATGAGTTATGACGATCGCCGGCTTGAAGTCGCTAATGCAGCATGGCGGGTAATTGTCCGCGAAGGATTAGACCGTACCAGTATGCGGGCGATCGCTCAGGAACTTGGCTCCTCAACCGGGGTTGTTACCCACTACTTTCGCGATAAAGAAGAACTCATCTTATTTGCTCTAGAACGAGTGTTTGAAAATACCCTAGAGGATATGAAAGCCCATGACCAAGGACGGCAAGGAATTGACAGGCTAGAACAGATGATTCTTACGGCTCTTCCTCTGGAGGTCAGAGACAAAGCCGACTGGAAAGTTTGGATGGCGTTTTTGGGCTATTCGATCGGGCGTGATCATTTAGTCCAAGAACACCAAAAACGCTATGCCTTTTTACGGCAAATTATTTCTCAGGCTTTAGCTGACTTGCAAACAGCTAATCTGATTCGAGCCGATCTTGATGTAACTCTCGAAGCTAATGCACTCATCGCCCTAGTAGATGGAATTGGCACTGGAGTTATCATCTGTCCTGAGCAATTCTCGGCAGAGCAACAACAATACCTTGTACGGCGACATATCAATTTGCTACTGGCACCATCTTGAGCACTGACAAATAAGCCTTAAACTACTGCCACCACCTGTCAATGAAGACAGCTAACGGTTGTGGTCAGCGGCTGCCGATCACCTTTGCCACATCGCCAGTGGCTCTCAACAGTCCGCTGCACCACGGCTGTTATGCAGCGATCGCCACCGATCAACTCATTGCATCCCAGATTACTTTAGTATCCGTAAATTGTCGAAATCGACAGACTTTTCTATTACAAAGATCATACACATGGGCTGCGGAAGAGCGAAACGACTTACCCGTTGAGCGATAGCGACCCGCGTAACTGCCAATAACAATGACCGTTTTCCCGGCATCTAGATACTGCTCAATGTCAAACGACCACGATTCCCAGTTGTCATCGAACGCTTTGAAAACCCCCTCGACGACTGCTTCGGCCCCTCGGTGAGTTGCTCCTCGCGGGAATCCTTCATTCTGAATCCATTCCAGATCAGGAGTGCAGATTCGTAGAAAGGCATCATAGTCCTTCTCACGGAACGCTCGATACAACTCCTGAATGATTTCAAGGTTTGTCATATGCTGTCCTCAAAAAACTTTGACCATCTGGTATGAGTAATGCTACTATACCACCATGAGCAGAGGACCTGGGAAACAATTCGATCCTGAAATTACCCTTGCAAAGGCAATGGAAGTGTTCTGGGCACGAGGATATGAGGCGGCCAGCCTCGCTGAACTGCTTGAACATATGGGAATCGGTAAAAAGAGTCTCTATGATACGTTTGGCAACAAGCGATCGCTCTTCCTCAAAGCGTTAGACCACTATGCTCAGACAGAGGTGAAGTCCATTCGAGATCAGCTTTTAGCTCCAGGTTCGCCCTTGGAAAACCTGGAGCAAGTCCTGCAACACTTGCAGCAACGACATTCGTTGCCCGGAAGTCAAGGCTGTATGTTAGGGACTAATATTGCTGATTTTGATACGGATGAGGTGGAAGTTGCATCAATTTTGCGTTACCACCTCCACGCAATGGAAGATGCCTTTTGCATTGCGATCGACCGCGCTCAAAAAGCAGGCGAGATCAACACAACTGTTAGTTCCCGCAATCTTGCGCGTCTAATGCTTTGTACAACACAAGGCATGGCATTAATTGGTCGAGTCTTGGAAGAGGAAACACTTTTACGTAGCACTGTAGAGGCAGCACTGGCACTGTTCAAAACCGTCTAATTTTTTTTGCTTCAACTTAGACTGATTAGTCTAAGTTTGTCAATCACCACTAACAAACGAGGAATCATCATGGCACGATTAACGAACAAAACAGCCATTATCACCGGCGGCACCACTGGAATTGGATTTGAAACTGCCAAACAGTTTGTGGCAGAAGGAGCGCGAGTCATCATTACTGGACAGAATGACGAGCGTTTGCAAGCTGCTGCGAAGGAACTGGGTAAAGCGGTGGTTCCAGTTCGATCTGATGTTCGCTCCCTACCTGACCTAGAATTACTGGCAGCACGGGTAAAAGCAGAATTTGGTGGACTGGACATTCTGTTTGCCAATGCTGGTATTGGGCTGTTTGCACCCCTAGATGCTACTGATGAAGCATTTTATAATGACCAGTTTGATGTCAATGTCAAAGGTGTATTCTTCACCGTGCAGAAACTGGCTGAACTCCTGAATGAACGAGCAAGCGTCATCTTAAACGCATCAGCCGTAAATGAGAAGGGTGCGCCAATGGGCAGCGTGTACTTTGCCACAAAAGCGGCGGTGCGATCGTTGGCTCGAACGTTGGCTGCCGAACTAGCATCCCGCCAGATACGGGTTAATGCGATCAGCCCTGGCTTTGTACCTACGAATTTTCAGAGCAAAATGGGACTACCACCAGAAGCACTCAACAGCTTTGGTGACTATGTGAAGCAATCTGCTCCATTAGGGCGATTCGGAAAACCGGGGGAGATTGCTGCTGGTGTCGTTTTCCTTGCTAGTGATGAGTCATCTTACATGACAGCCGCAGATCTCGTTGTTGATGGTGGATTTATGAACGTTTGAGGCTGAGCTGGACGATTATTTACTTGAAGCGCGATCGTTCTACGCCTCATAACTATCAGAGCGATCGCCGTGCCTCAGTAAATTCTAGATTGTGTCTTTGCCAAAAGCTGAAGCGGGCATAACGACCCCGTTCACCCGCCGCTAGTAACTTCTCGGACTTAACGAAGAGACCCTGGACGGTCGGTGTGCAACGGGGTTGTTAGGCAGAAATTTGGAGACTATCAAGTAAGATTTAGCCCTCCGTCTGAAATCAAAATTTCACCTGTAAGATAGTGACTTGTAACCAGCATCGAAGCCACCTGTGCGATCTCTTCTGGCTGCGCTCCTCGCCCCATTGGAGATCTCTCTTCCCACAGCTTTCGGGCTGCTGTCCAATTTTTACTCATGGGAGTTTCAACTAAGCCCGGTGCGATCGCATTCACACGAATTAAGGGGGCAAGACTCAATGCAAGCAGCTTTGTCATGTGATTTAAAGCAGCTTTACTTGCAGAATATGGAATTGAGGCTCCTTTCGGGCGAATCCCAGCATGAGAACTAATATTGAGAATACAGCTAGGACATTCACGACTGGATGATTGACGTAGCGCATCTTCAGCCTCTGCGATCAGTGTCCAAGGTGCAATGACGTTGACTTCATACAGATCTCGCCAGACCTCCGGTGTGGCTTCCTTGAGAGATGTATGTGGAATCGTTTCACTAATTCCTGCATTGTTGACCAAAACATCTAGCCGATCGTGATGCGATAAAACCTTAGCGATCAAATTACGAGACTGGCTTTGGTCGGACAGATCGGCTTGAAAATAAGATGCACCAGGATACGCTTCCGCTAATGACTGCCCAACTAACACCGAAGATTTGGAATGAAAAGCAACTGCAAATCCATCTTCGGCAAGTCGCTCTGCGATCGCCATTCCGATTCCCGATGTCGAACCAGTGACAAGTGCAACTCTCTTTTCACTTTTGTTTTTGGTCACAATCTTACGCTTTTCATTTTCCTTCAGTTTAATTCTGCCTAACGACCCCGTTCACCCGCCGCAAATAACCTCGAATACCCACAAATAACCTCTCGACGGTCGGGTTCAAGCGGCCTGCTAGGCTGCACCAAGACTGCTACCGCCATCTACAAATAAAGTTTGTCCGGTGATATACGAAGCACCTTCTGACGCAAAGAAGGCGATCGCGGCGGCAATTTCATCGGGTTTGGCAAACCGTTGCATGGGTACTTTTTGAAGAAAGCGCTGTTCTGATTCGCTGCCGATTGGGCTGTTGGCTCGAAACAATTCTGTTTCAGTCGGATCTGGCGCGATCGCATTCACGGTAATTCCAGTGGTTGCCAACTCACTTGTCCATGTGCGTGTCATGCTGATCAGTCCTGCTTTTGCAGATCCATAACTGGTGCGGAACGGCAACCCCAGAACGATTAAACTAGAGACATTGATGATGCGTCCATAGTGATATGCTCTCATGGTCGGCAAAACGGCTTGGGTGAGTTGAATTGCAGGACGAAGATTTAAGTCCAGAATCGACGCGAACTGGTCAAGCTCCACATCTTCCAGTGTTTCAGATCGACTCATACCAACGTTATTAATGAGATGGCTCACCGCATAGTGCTGAGCAATATTGTCTGCGACCTCAGCAGTGGCGTCAGTATCCGCTAAATCCACTTCTATAAACTCGCCTGGGAAGGGCTGTTCTGGTTTGCGTCGAGCAAGACCGATGACATGATGACCCATTGCGTTAAGGCGATTGGCTGTTGCGAATCCAATTCCTTTTGAGGCTCCTGTGATGACAGTTGTATAGCCTTGAGAAGACATCATTATTCTCCTATATGAGAGGTTTACTGGATAGCAAGCACCACGCCGACAATGAGTAAGAGTGCCCCCAAGCCTTTTTTTAGCGTGATTGGGTCTTGAGGAGATGCCAGCAGACCGAAATGGCTCACTAGGAGCGCCATGATGATTTGTCCTGCCACAAACAGAACGAAAAATGGTCCAGCGCCTAATCTTGGAATTAAAAACGTAGAACCAAACACTAGAAATGCACTGATAAACCCACTTAGATAGAGATAGCTGGGAACGTCTTGAAATCGGGTGACAGCACTGAAGTTACCTGTGGATGAAAAGAGAAAAAGGGTCGTGATTGTGCCCAGTAAGTAGAATGGGATATTTGCCAACAAGGCTGAACCAACGTATCGGGCAACGACTCCATTCATGGGTAAATAGATTGATGTAATCACACCCATGACAAAGGCGATGAGCCAAAATAGCAGAGATTGCATGGTCTATTACTCTTTGTGGAAGTGGATCAATTTTTGAGTATTATGGTTTCTACTTAAGACGCGATCGCTAGTACCTCGCTGAGTTCTAACCAATTGCAGTAATCTAGGTTGGATAGGCGATCGGCGTTTTGCTAGCCCATCCAACCTCGGAAAGCAAATTACTGAGGCAGCATTCCCGCAAACTGCTTCTCAACGTCTTTAAGCGGGGCTTGCAAATTAGCGAATACGTTTTGAGAAACCGGATCGGGATAAACCTCTTCCACACCCTGTTCGATCGCCTGCAGTGTCACTTTAGCCACTTCAATGGGCGCGACTTTGTCGAGGGGCACCCCTTCAGACATGGCGGTATCAACGGGTCCTGGAAACACACCAATCACCTGAGTGCCTTGCGCTGCGAGTTCGGCACGAACGCCTTGAGTCAAAGAATATAGCGCGGCTTTGGAGGCACTGTAGGAACTAAAGACGGGGACGTTCACCACCGAGGCGATGGTCAGCAGATTCACGATCGTGCCGCCACCATTACGCTTGAGAATGGGTGCAAAAGCACGCACCATAGAGAGAGTGCCGAAGTAATTGGTGTTCATTTCCCATTGAGCCGTTTCGACACTCTTAGGGGTAAATAAACCACCAGAACCTAATACACCCGCATTGTTAATTAACAGGGTGACATCCTGAGCCGCTTGGGCAGCCGCACTCACTTGATCGGGATCGGTCACATCTAACGCAATCGCAATAACGCGATCGGGGGCGATCACGACTACATCGCTCAGTGTGTCTGCATTGCGAGCAGCCACATAAACGCGACGAACACCCGCTTGTATCAATGCTTCGACATAGGCTTTGCCAATGCCCCGATTTGCACCTGTGACAAACGCAACGGATTCTTGAATGTTCATACCCATCTCCTGGCTAATCATGAAACCTTTTATAGGAGAGCCTTTGCGTTGTGTTATGTTGCTCTGCTCTCCATGTGTTTATCTTGATTGATGTGAATCTATTTGAGAAGCCAGCAGAATAGAATATGATTTATTCAAATTTAGAATAAGTGAAGTATGGATCGCCTCGACTGTATCCAAAGTTTTGTGCGAGTGGTTGAAGCCGGGAGTTTTTCTGCCGTTGCCCGTGAACTTAACACCAGCCAGCCCACAATCAGTAAGCAAATTGCTGCCCTCGAAGACTATTTGGATGTGCAACTGTTAGCCCGCTCCACCCGAAAGCTGCAATTGACGCAAGAGGGAGAACGCTTTTTTGAGCATTGCCAGGAGGTGCTGGATGTTGCGGCGGCGGCTGAAGCTAGTGTTGGGCAACGGCAAAACCCCGTTGGCACACTACGGATAAGCTGCCCTGTCGCATTTGGGCAGCATCAGATCATGCCTTACGTTAAGGATTTTTTGGATCGATATCCGGATATCAAACTAGATTTGGCTTTGAGCGATCGCTTTATTGACTTGGTTGAAGAGGGTACAGATCTCGCTATTCGGATTGGGCAGGTGAACGATCCAACGCTCATCACCCATCCCCTTGGCTTTACTTGCCGAGTCACCGTTGGTGCAACAACCTACTTCTGCAAACACTCAGAACCTCAAACTCCTGATGAATTAGTAGACCATAACTGTATCGTTTACACTCGCCTTGCCACAGGAAACGAGTGGCACTTTCAACAACCAACAGGGGGTACAGTTCAGGTCATTGCGAAAGGTAATCTGCAAACCGATAATTCTACAATCATTCGGGAAGCGGTTCTATCCGGTTTAGGAATTGCCGTTTGTCCCGTTTGGTTGTTTGGCGATTTGCTTAACTCTAACAGCCTTCGTATCGTTTTAAGAGAATATCAACCCGTTCCTTTGCCCATTCATGCTGTCTATCGACGGGGGCGATTTATCCCTGCAAAGGTGCGTTGTTTCATCGAATATCTCACGAATGAATTCAAGCTCAACCCATGGGTATCAGACTGTGGAGTCAACCAGTCAGCCTAACGTTCCGGTTGAGCGGCAGCAGATCAACTTGAACGATAGACGAAAAGACTCTCAACTGTCCGCTCCAATCGGGTTGTGTACGCCCAGCATGGGCGTGAACTAATGGGGTGAAAGTCCCCTGTCGGAGAACCAACGTCCAAATGATCACTTTTATAGATCCGAGTGACGACAACGACTAGCTTAAGGCAAGGGCGTTTCCGCGAGGAAGGGTCTGAAGGAAGCCAGCGGCAAACCTGCGAGCCGACGAACAGAAATGTCATAGAAGGCTGAGATCCCTGTGGCTTTGTGAGCACAACATCACAAAGCCTTTTGGTTCAGGGGACACAGTAAATGACACGGTTGTGCAGGGACAGTTCACGCTCTTATCTGGGGAGATCTGCTCAAGCGGCGGTCTGAGTGTCTACGGGAGTCTGATTGAGGTCTAGCTGGAAACGGTGAGGTAGCCACAGAACCCTACGGAAGCTCAGGCAGCGCGTCTGGTGGTAACGCCAGGGGTGATTGAGCAGAAGTCAGCAGATGCCATAGTAGCCAAAGGCTCATCGTAATGGGTGGGACAGGGTGTTGGGCTGAACTTCAGAGAGCAGGGAGGAGCCGTAAAGCTCGACGTGGCGATGAACCCGGATGGGGGAGCTAAACTGTCGGCGCTTAATTGCGTAACCACCCCTGGACATTGATTCTTCGGATTCAAACCGTCTAAACCTCTTTGAGGAAGCGCCCCGTGCGGAGCCGCATGCGGGGTGCTGTGGGAGCTGGAGGGGAAAACCCTCCGGCGACCCGATTATGCTGCGTATTCAGCTTTTAAGGGCAATATTCTCCCAACCGTGTGTTCGTAGGTAATGCTCCAGCGGAGTTAGCCACGGGTACTTCTGACGATATGCTTGAATATTCATCCGAGGACCGTCTCGATCGACCCATTGCGCTAGACGAACAACTTCATCACCTGCAACCTGACGTTCTTCTTCCCAACTAATTTGCACATGCTCAACCGTTCGCCCAACCACACGTCCAAACGCCGCTGCCATTTCACGAACAGTCAACGCATCACTTGCTGTATCAAACCCTTGCCAAAGCCAGCTTTGTGGATCAAGCAATGCCATCATTGCGAACGTTGCATGGTCATCTTCAGCAAGTTGGTAGACAACACTATTGCCATCACGCGGATCTGCAAGTTGTCCCTTCAAAATGCTTTCACGATAAGCCTCCAGGCTCCCGCCGTTTGCCCACAAACTCGAATTCCTCACTAAAGGGCTTGCCACATCCTCGACACTTAAATTGACGACGATTGAGTTTCAGGAACACTCGCCGTTGGCTGATGCTCAAGTCTCGTACCCGATGCCGATGATTTTGATGTAACTGATGGCTCGCTTGCCCACGACGCGGACAGGTTGCACTGGCACCCTGAGCTTCTACATCCAGAATCAGATCTCCGCCGAGATCGTGGTAGTCTTCTACGTCCATTCCGGGCAAGTTCAGAAGTTGGCTCAACAAGGGTTGCATTGCAGTTGTAAAGTAGCTCACCATACACTGGCATAACTCGCCCGATAGACCCAAATACTGACTGAAAGGGCTATAAACCCTCTGAGTAATCTACAATTTGACGATTCCCAGGCATCAGTTCCGCATTCACGAACTACAATCAAACTAATCCCCTATGTAAGGCATCAGACATGACTGTCAGTGTGTTGACCCAGGACTTTAGACAACAGCTTGAACAACAGCGAGATCGGTTGACTCATGAGCGTAGTGCGATCGTTCAATCAGCCATCGACCGAGCAACCGCAGAGATCGATCGCAGCCTCAACCACATCGAGGGATTGTTGAGCGAGTTATCCACACCGCTAACCAAGAGCAGGACTGAAGGTGAAGCGATCGAGCCAACGAATGCTCCCGATACCCAACCAACCTCACAACAACAAACAAGTCAGCGAGGCAGAAAAGCAGCCGTAAAGACTTCAGAGGCATTCCCTGAAAAAGCATCTGGTAGAAGAAAGTCAGCGCCGAAAGCAGAACCCGCCCTCGTCGCCCAGTCAAGCCGTCAGCCCAAAGCTAAGCGTGAGAAAAAAGTGTTTGAGACTCCCACGCTCAAGCGAGAATTCAAGGATCTCCCTCCGGCTAAAGCATTAGAACGAGTCATGGTGGCTTCTCCAGACCAAATCTTCACGACAGACCGAATGATTGAAGTGCTGTTCGGGTCGTTGGATGACGCAGTGCTACCCAGAACACGCCAGAGTGTGGCGCTGATGTTTTCTCATGGGCTGCGGCGACAGGACTATATCAAAGTGCAGGAAGACCCGGCTCAGTATCGACTCAATCCCGACAAAAGAACCGAGTCGGCTGCCTGATGCTCCTGTCTGGTCAGGCTGGATGAGTGAGAGAAGGACGATCGTGCCTCTTGAGTTTTCCCATCACCTTCTTACCTGGCTGGCACAAGTCATGGAGTTGCCTGAAACGATCGCTCAATTCAGTCCCTGTTCTCTCTGACTTTAGGAATCCCAGAGGTAAGTCTAAAAGTCTCGAATCACTGAACTCAGCGTTGTCGGTGACGGAGAAGTGTGAGCAAGCCAGATTGCAAGGAGAGAAATTACAGCCGGAGAGCAGAGAGATGCATGGGGGCATCACTGCTGACTGACCCAATTACCTCATGTTTGATGCTGGAGATTTTCAACCCGATTGCTCGAAGTGGTATCTGTGATCGCGCACCAGTTGCAATTCCAGCAAGCTTTGAAACTAGCGGTGACCGGCAGCGATCGCTCTGTTTCCAAAGAACTTTAGTTGAGTGACCAGCCTCGGTTACCTTTTGAAAAGAGGAACTAGTTGGAGTTTTTGTCCTCTGAAACGGATTCAGGGGGCGGTAACTGATGAACCAGTAGTTGCTTGCGACCAATTAACTCAAGTAGTTCAGAAATTCCTCGACAGTCCAATTCTTTAGCGACTGCCATTGCGCCCTCCCAGCCGGACTCAGTGACCGTCAGCGTTCGGCGTTTTTTCTCTTCATCAAAGGCTAACGGTCTTCCTTCATGAATTAAGTTTGCCAATGACTTTGGGTTGACGACTTTCGCCGTTTTTTTGCGCTTTTGAGGCATCTGGATTGCGGTTACCTTGACTCCCCTCGCCTGATGGTACACCGCTTCTACAGGTTCCACAGGATTGTAAAGAAATTTCTAAATCATCTCACATTCTATTGACTATCTACTTAACCACGTATAATATAGAAATAACAAAGGAATCGGACACCAGATGCCACAAAGTACGGGGAACCTGCTGACACCGCAGAACTGGTCATGAACGCCGCAAGGACATAACCCAGCCGTTACGAAATTGAATGATTCATCGACCCACACAGAACCAGGAGAGTGCCCTGGACTTGCAATCTCAAGCACTTTCTTGACCTCACAAGGAGTACAGTGATTTATGGCGTTTATTGATGATTGTCGCGCCGATGATCGCGACCAACGAGACGAAAAGACTCGTCAAGACGTTTACGAAACGCAATACCTGGATGGGCAAACCGATGCTGCTTTTGGACAACTGCCCCGCTACACAGATCCCGGCTATCTAGAAGGCTACGTCACCAAGCTTAAACAACTCCCGAAGGATGAGAGGGGGCGCATCATCCACTACTCGCCAACTCAGCACTTTGCTTTTGGCTGGGTAGATACTCCCAATCCCTGCTACTACAACGAAGACTTTTGACCCAATCTCGAACTATCCACGGGGCTAAGGCAATGAACTTTAGTCCCTTTTCTGATTGTTTAGGAGGATTTAACCATGACACGCAATCGTCAGCATAATTCTGTTGAGACAACACCATCTGAGTGCCCAGTCACTCTACCGGAACGATCGGTGAACGAAGCCAAGTCAGCGATCGCTGGTTTTGATGCCCCTGAGTTTGAAGGTGGATACGAAACGCTTCCTTATCTGCAAATGCTCAATCAAGCAGACCTCAATCAGGCTGGATTCTTCTTGACGTTGGAGAATGCAGAGGACGTTGGCTTTGCTGATCCAACCGAGGAGTGGACACCTCACACTACAAGGTTCTCCAGTGGTAGTACGGCTGAAGGCTATCGCAGTCTGACTGCCCGATTTTTAATTCTGCGAAGATCTCCCTTGATGATGTTTGAGAAGGAGAGCGGGAACTTCGTCGGGGTTTACAGTCAGCAGGACTACAGCCGAGAGACGATGATGTTGAAGACGCGCTACCTGATCTACCTGGTGAATCAGCAAAAGCAGCTACTTCATCAATCACCGCTATTATTCACGACAAAAACCACGTTTTGTAGCTCGTTTGGTGAAGCAAATGGAACGTTTCGTCGCGAGATGAGTAAGGCTTACGCTCAGGCAACTGGAGCCAAAAAAGCAAGGAGCGATCGTTTCTTAGCCCTTTCCATTTTTGCAGTCCAAGTTCAGCCAGAACTGAAAGGCAAAAAGGCGAAATCGTGGGTTTGCTCCGTGGCTGATTATGGAAAGCCGATCGCTCAAAATTGGCAGAACTTTTTTGTGGGGTATGACGAAACCCTCAAAGAGAAGATTCTATCGGAGTTTGAGGAGTGGGCAGACTTTGGCAACCCCGATCAAGAAACAAAACCTCCTGTCTCTGACAATAATGTTGACTACAGCGAGGATGATTACAGCGCTGACGTTGATTACAGTAGCGACCAGATTCCCTACATGCAGGAATTCTAGATTACTCTCCCATAGCTTCTCAATCTTCTTAACTTCGTCCCTTAAGCAGCCCATCTGAGGGGATGAATGCCACTTCATTGGAGATTGCATCATGAGTACCACATCTGACAATTCACATAGCATCCACGTCTTAAATCCACAGATAGCTTTGCCAGAGCTTGCTTTCTTCCAGGTAGTCAAAGTGAAACTGACGAGAGAAGTTGCTACCATAACCGGGATGAAATATGAAGCCTCAGAACAACTGCGAGGACAATGGCTTTACCAACTGGATGGACTGACCCAACTAAATGCTGTTTGGTGGAGATTTGATCAGCTACGCAGTCTTCACCGGAAGTAGTTTAAGAGTTTAAGGCGGATGCCTGTCCCTTTCAAGATGCAGAACTGTGCGATCGACAACTCAGTTTGTTTGAATCAATGCCCTGATTGAAAAGTAATTGCGAGTTTCTTCAGGGCATTCATCCTTTTGCAAAACTCAGGAGAACCCCGATGAGAAAGAAACCTTCCCAATCAAGTATTTGCGAAGTCAGCGAAATGACTCGGCTGCTGACTCATATTCAGCATTGCGCGATCGATTCTGAAGGAAGTTCCATTCGTCCAGATGAAGTTTCTGTCGTTGTTAGAATTCTTCTTCAGCGGTTGGTGTGGCAACATCCCAACTTTGAACAGATAATTCAAGAGATTTTGGATGATTTGCGTTTTGGCAATGGTTGATTGATGTTTTCTACATTGCCAATTTTCTTTAAGCTCTGATCACACTCTAATCTTTCTAGCATTGTTTTTTGTGACAAACGGGACTACCTTCAGGGGCATTGGTTCGACTTACTGAACTTGAGAATCAAAGAGATCATCACTGTCATACCACTCCCCGTCGGATGCAGAGACGGTTTCAGAAGTAGGGCTGGATGGAATCGTGGTAGTTGCTTCTGGAATCCCCGTAATTGCAACGAGCGATCGCGCTGTCTGTGACGCGGGGGCTGTGATTGCTCCCTCAGTTGGATAATCCTGCCCAACTTCAAACGTTGACTGAAGGTAAGAAATTTGCTGCTTGAGTTGGTGAATGGCATCTTGAGCGATTCGCCTCATTTGAGCATCAGAAATCGATAACTCTCCTTGCTCCCGTCGAAGCTGATACGCGATCGGCATCCAGTACGCCCGCAGCGCCCACAACAGCATTTCTTTGTGCGAGTAGGATTGATGCCGCTCATTCTTAATGCAGTCAAGTAATACGCCGTCTGGACTGTCTAATGCAACTTGAACTCTGACCCGGTAATCAAACTTTTTTGTGGACATTGAACCCTTCCTGTTAAGCGATCGTGACTCCTTCCGTCAGTCTACTCACTTTGCCGCCCAGTAGCTTAAACACCCCAAACGCATCTGAAACGCGACAGGCAAGCACCGGATCAACCGGGTAAACCAGCGATTGATTGATTTGTTCTTGTAGGTTTGCAGCCCAAGACACTTCCAGGTTGTATCCGGCAAAAAACGCTTCTAGCTCATCTTTGAGATACAAAGCCGCACCGCCAGAGACGATCGCTTCGTCAAACTCGTAAAGGTCTTGCCCCAGTGCCGATGTGATCCAGTCCAACAAGTCACGCACATAGCGGCTGCGAGCCGTCTGAATGGCTTCTCTGATTTGTTCTGCCTTGCGCCCGACTTCCGATTCGGTTACGACCATTCGAGCAATGCGATCGACGAATTTGGGATTGTCTTGAGCTTGAAAAAGATATTCCGTCAGTCGTCCGGCATCTTTGTGATCAAGATTAAGCGAGGCACGAGAAACGATCGCCTCCAAAAATTGCTCAAACCCCAACCGCGCTCCCTGTCCGCTGCGAGGTGTCCCCTGTTTGAACGGCAGCAACGACGCATCTCGCTGACCGACCATGACTACTAGAATGTTTCTGTCAGTAAATGATTTGGGCGCATCGTTGCGACGACTCTGAGCAAGTCCCGCCCCTTCTGGTTTGACTTCTAGTGTGAGCGCAGACACGGAGTAGCGCCGACCCCGAAAGTTAAATCCAGCCAGATTGCTGGTCAGCAGGTCATGAAAGGCTTTGCGATCCTGATATTCCTTGTAGGGCAGTAGAGCAGATAGGGCGATCGTAAAACTATCTGGCAAATTTACGGTTTCCGCGATCGCGCCAATGATTGCCAACGCTTTGTACGCTGCAAACTCATACTTACTCAGTCCCGTCGGTGGCTTGCCGCGCATTTGTTGAGCCTTCATTCCCAACACGTAAGTTTTGCCGTTAGCAAGTTCGAGGAAAGCATCGTTTTCGGGTCTGCCTCCAGAGAGTCCAGTGTCGAGTAAATCGCTGGGAGTAATCTCCAAAAACTCAGATCCCATCAGCAGAAGCTCTGTGTTGCCCTGCGACCATTGTTTCCAGAACACTTTGCTTTGGGAAGTTCCGGTGTCGATCGTCATAATCACGTCTGGTGGTGAAGCAGTCATGAGAGAATTCCTTATTCGTGACGATTCAGGAGGGTGCTGTTTTTCGATTAGAAACAAAGACCATCAAAGGTAGCGGATGACCCTGAGAAGTTGAGCGGCGACAGCTACAAGGTAGGAAGTAGGTAAGTGTGACCGCATTGATATGAGACTAGCGCTAACTTACCAAGATTTCAAGAGTCGAAGGTATTTAGTAGGTAGCTGACGGCATTCAAGAGTTAAGTAAAGTTAAAAAATAGGTGGTTGAAGGTAGGGAGGCGGTTCTTCCTTGTAAATTTGAAGAGGGTAGCATCGATAAACAGTGATCTTGCTGTTAGCTTTAACGATCGTTTCTCATCCACATCATCGAACGGGTGCATTCAGCGATCGAGGTTAGTAGCAAGCAGTGTTTCTGAGTCAGAATCAACCTGATGCTTGAGTTGCTTTTGCAAATGGCGAGACAGCGAAAATCCCCTACAGGTGAAGTCCGAGACAAGCACATTACGGTTTGGGTCAGCGAGTCTGAACGGGCTTATCTGGTCGATCGCTCCGGGTCTCTAAGTATGAGTGAGTATTTGCTGCAAGCAGGACTGGGACAAACCATTCCGCAGCGGCGAAGTCGTCCACGAGTGCCTGAAATTAATCGCTTGATCTATTTAGAATTAAGCAGAATCAGTAACAACCTGAATCAAATCGCCAAAGCTTGTAACATCGCCATCCAAACCAATCAGAGTTGTAAGATTGACCTCACGACGATCGCCCAATTGAACACTCAAATCAAAGAAATTCGCACAGCAGTGATGGCGATCGATCCAAGTCACGAAGACGAATCGGAATAGGAAGACACTGAATTGTGATTGGCAAAATTGTTCAAGGAAAAAGTTTTCGAGGACTCTTGAACTACCTGCACAACAAAGAGTTTGCCCAACAGATCGGCGGTAACATGGTGGGAGAAACGCCGCGTGAGCTGGCGGCAGAATTTCGAGTTGCGAGAGAATTGAATCTCAGATTAAAGAAAGCCGTTTGTCACGTTTCCCTTTCGCTACCAAAACATGAACATCTAGAAGATGACTGCTGGAATGCGATCGCTCAAGATTACATCGTCGGGATGGGCTACGAAGGGTGTCAGTATGTGGTGTATCGCCACCACGATCAAGACCATGATCACATTCACATTGGGCTGTGTCGTATTCGATTAACTGATGGCGCAACCGTCAGCGATTCTTGGGAAAAACGTCGAGCAGAAACGCTGATTTGCACTTTAGAAAAGCAATACCAGCTTGAATCGGTGCAATCGAGTTGGGAGAAAACCGAGGCGGCTCCGACCACTGGAGAAATGCGTCGATTTGAGCGAACTGGAGAACTTCCGATTCGCGTCAGACTACAAGCTCAGATTGATCAGGCGGCTGAAGGAAGTTCCTCGATCGCACAACTCATTCATCAACTAAAAGACCAAGGAATTGACATCCATCTGCGAATTAGAAGTCAGCGGATTACAGGCATCAGTTACAGGTTGGATGGCATTGCCTTCAGTGGCAGCAAATTAGGTAGAGCTTACACCTTTCCAGGACTGCAAAAGTACAAAGGACTTCGCTATGACCACCCCACAGAATTTGAGGCAACTTGCCAAGCAGCAGGCCGATCATCCCAATCTTCAGAACTCGGAATTGACGCAACCATTGTTGCAGAGTTTGAGCGACTCGCTGAAAGCTTTAAGCCAGCGATCGCAAGTCCTGGAAGAAGACCTGAGCGAGATCAAGCAATACCTGACCTACCTCCAGCAGTTGCACCGCGAACTCTCGGCAATCGATCAACATTTGGTCAACCAGGCTCACAGCCAGGAGCAGGTCAGCCGCAGTCTATCCGAAACGCATCAACAGGTGCAGCATCAAACGCAGATCGACCTCAACCAGTTAGAGCAATTGACCCGCCTCAGCCACGAGATGGGGACGATGCGCCAGGAACTCGCAGCCTTCAAGAGCGAACTGATCACCGTGAGGCAGAATCAGGGAGTGATCAGCCGATCGTGGCACGACTTCAACCAATCCTTCCTGACGCTGCAAGAGCGACTGACCAACCTGGAAGACAAGACCGGACAACGATTGGCAACACTCACCAGCCACATCGAGAAAGTGCAGCAGGCGATGCCCAATCGATCGGCGTTTCCCCTGAAGCTGTTTCTGAGCGGCGAATTAGTGACCTATCGCGGCATTCTGGGGACGTTGACCTTTTCGAGCATGTTGGTGTCGGCGATCGTCTGGATGCTGATTCAGATCCTGCCGCCTGCCAACCAGAGCCGCACTCATCAAATCGTCAACAGCAGCGAGATCCGTCTACAACGACTGGAGCAGGGGCAGCAGCAAATGATGGAGCGGTTGGGCATTCCACCGCAGAAGAAGTAAACGAGGAGCAGCAACTCTGGCAACGCTACAGCCAGGGAATTCAGGCAAGCAATACAGTCAAGCTTAATTCTCTGGTAGCGCGGAGAGCCTTTGAGGATGGGCGATCGGTTCAAGAAATAACCCAAATGCTGCACCATAGTCCTTTTGTTCGGGAGATGATGCAGAAGGGACGAAGCCCAGACAAGATTGAGGCTTACATTCATCAGACGGTTCATCAGGCTTGCCAGAAGCAACAGGAGAAAAAGCTGGTGAGGGGGAAGGAGCGATCGCTGGAGTTGAATTAGTAAATTTCTACAAAGTTGTAGCGTCATTGAGATACTGATTCAAAATCTAGAATCTAGCAACAGCACTGCTGGTGATTTGAGACAGTGCTCTCAGGTTAGCCTCAGTAAGTATCATTGCATAGTGATAAACCCCGTGTTGCAGTGCCAGAACCGTGGATCGAATTATTGCTGCTTTCGCTAGTTCCTCCTTCCAGTTTTTCATCATCGCCTTCGTGTTCACGCTGGTTCTGCGGCGAATAAACAGTTCTGCTTACGAAGATGTTGCCATGCGCTGTGGATGTGCTGAGGCTTCAGATGTCCTTGTTGGTCTAAACTCCAACCCTGAGCTTGTTTGATCGCTCCTTCAACACTCGCTGCCGCTTGCGGATCTTCGTGAGTGACCCACTGCATGATCGTCAGTAACTCCAGTCCATAAGGACTTTCAAATCCTTCTATCAAATTACTGATCCGTCTCAGAGTTGCCTGAGCATCTGGAATACTCGATAGAACGGTATGAGCAGCTACGATCGCTCCTGGCATCAATTGACTCTCTGCCCAAGGGTCGTGATCGTCGTAGCCTTGAAGGGAATGCCCTTCGAGCTGCTGTAAAACCAAGCTCAGGTTTGCTGAAAACACTCCAAACGCAGTTTTAGTGAACTGTAAGTTGAGCGGTTCGCCTGCAAGCTGAAGCAGGTAAGCCAGTTTGTGAATTTCCGAAGCGCTCAACGAGTCGCTAATTCTGCTGTATTGTTCCATTAGGCAAATCAGCAAAGCACGAGCGCGATTTAGTTCGGGAGGTGCTGTAACGATCAAGCTTAGATCTCCCTTCAGCTTCTCCTGTGGCTCAAAAATTAACACGCTCACTTCAGGCAATTCTGCAAATGCGGATTCGATCAGAGGCGCAACCCGTGTCCAGTTCAATCCACCATTGCCGCAGCCTAGAGGAGGAACCGCGATCGACCGAATCCCTAACCGCTTCACCTCTGTAATGAGTGCCTGTAGTCCGGTCTGAATATCCTCCAGGCGAGAAGGATTTTTCCAGTGGCGCTTCGTGGGGAAGTTGATAATGTAACGAGGATTAGTGAGGCAACCTGTGGGCACAATCAACATCTGTCCGGCTTTGACTTCTCCTGCTTGACAGGCTTGCTGATACTGACGAAAATTTTCTGGAAACCTCTGCTTAAATTGCAGCGCCAGACCTTTGCCCATGACACCCACACAATTAATGGTGTTCACGATCGCTTCTACGTCCGCATCTAAAAGATTTCCGTGGCTCAATTCAATCATGATGGGTGCCTCTGCCTGTCCTCAATAGTACCAATTCCGGCGGATTATGACTGCGGGTTGATGAGTGGCGGCTTGTAAAATCTCCTCAACCTGTTCTTTCACCTGAGAATTGATGACTCCGATCTCTGTGACGAGTCGCCAGGGAAAAGTCTGATGAACCAAAAATTCTGCTTGTCGGCGGCGTTTGCGATCGCCATCCTCTGGCGTGTTAAGCCAGTATTTCAAACCCATTACCTGCCAATCGACCTGATTGAGTTGGGCAAGATCATCAAAGAATTCAGTGAACGCCATGATGCCGTGCCCATCAGTAAATACGAAGGAGAGGCTTGCGCCCTGAACAGCTTCAGCCGTCGAAACCAGGTGAAGTACGGGTACTTGTCCTTCCGTATAGGTGGGCAGGTTGCCCTGATGAATCGCGTAGAGCATCGGAGAGCGGGGTGCGAAATAGAAAGGCACGTAGTCAGTGAGTGTCCCACTTGCTCCACAAGGCACGACTTTTCTGGCTCGACGTTCTTGAATCGCTGGGTAAGCGAGGTCAATATAAGAGACGTTTTGCTGTTGGAGAGACGTGTTTGCCAGTAGCACGTCGATCGCTAAAATCGAAGTCAGGTTATCAAGATGAGTGATGTGATAAATCGGGGTGGGCATTGAGATCAGCAAACAGACCGTTCAGTGAATGAAATCTAGAATGCTTATTCTTTCATAGATTTTCGCCCTCTGACCGTCACCTTCAGTCAGGAAGTTGAAGAAATTTTGTACTCATCCCATCTCAACTTCCTGGTGAGACTTTTTTGGCGGTACTGAATGTGGCGGCTCAACGAGTCGAGAGGGATTGCTTTGTTGGGGAGACGATTGAGCTTGTTTTTCCCGCTTGTGTGTTTGAAAGTCTTGCTGCATGGCAACCGAAGCTTTTTCAGATAGGGGTTCACCTTCAACAAAGGCTCTCGCAACTTCTGTGATGCGTTTCAGGTAGATGTCAGATCGCCCTAGCTCTCCCGCAACACGATGCCATTTCCACAGCGATCGCAGCGTGTCTTTGTCACCCCGCTCATAATTCCCGACACTTGCTCGTTCTGGATGATGCTCTACCATCAGTCGATCGTTCCAGTCCTTCCCTTGAGCTGGAGACATTCGCGTAATGCCAGGTAAGACTTCAGCAATCCGCCATGCCATCTTTTCTCCTGCCTTATCCGCATCGAAGGCTGCAATCACCTGCCCATCTCGGTCTAATAGTGCTTTAAGAGCAACGGTTGGGATTGCGCCAGAGCCATCGGTAGAGAGATAAATGGACACTTTTGAATCCTGAGTTGATTTCTCTTTCTCCAAAACTGCTAGAGAAATGGCATCGATCGGGGATTCGGTCAGAACGACTCGCTGCACCTCACCTTTTCCAGAACGTAGCCAAAACCAACCGTCTTCGCGAGATGAACCTGGCGCTAATCCATGAAAGGGATGGTCTCGATCGCGCGTTCCTCGAAGGCTGGCTCCTGTAGGCGTGTGGCGACACCATGCTTGATCATCTTTGTGATCGCAGTAGCGCAGAAAAACGGCGTTGCAATGATTGTCTGCGTAAATGAGTCCCTGGCTGTAAAAGCGATCGATCCAATCCGCAGGTAAGCCTCTGGTTTCTACGAGATATTGCCGCACGCTTGCCCATTGCCCTTCGGCGGGCTGCGGTAATTCTAGTAAGCGAGGTTCCTTTGAGACTGACTGGGACTGAGCGGGAATCGTTAACGACCGTCCTGAAAGCCACTGCACTGCTTCTTTAAAGTCTACTTGTCGAATGTGCATTACAAGGTCGATCGCACCTCCGCCCCCTTTATTTGTCAGCCAATCCATGAACTTTCCATCATTGATGCTAATTGTATGACCTGCATCTTTCCACTTGTTTTTGTCGCGACGATCTTTTTCTAGTCCCAAACTGGCTGCCACGGCTGCTAAATCTAAGTTTCTGACCTGATGTGCGAGTGCAGAGATTTCTACTTCGTTGGCTCGGTTGCGAGTAACTTGAGTGAGCAGTGGTTCAGCCGCGATCGCGGTTTGAGCTTCCTGCGCTATTTGAGGGACGGAAGGCGTTTGTACAATGGGTTCTTCAAGGCTTGGTGAAGTTAGTTGCTCATTCCTATCCCAGGTTGGGTCATAGCCTTGAACGTCTGCCTGATAGTCTGCCTCAACCACCGAGTAGCTTTCTAACTCGAATAAAGCCCCCGTTTGTTCAGCTATCGTTCGTTCTGGAGACTGCTGGCTGGGTTCGGTAGGAAGCGGTCGCTCCTCTACTGAAGAATCTGGAGTGAGTTCAGTTTCTTGTCGGTGCAATTTTTTATCGACAAGAATCGTATGCCCTTGCGTCTCCAGACAGGTTGCAGACTGCTGAGGATTAGATGAGTCTGGGACAATTTCGATTTCTTGTCGGTACGACTTTTCATCGACAAGAATTCTGTGCCCTTGTGCCTCCGGCTGTAAATCGCTGTATCGCCCCTGACCAAGCGGGAATTGAGATCGAGGGAATTCGCCCTACTGCTCCACCTGCCTCTCGACTGCTGATCGTCAAATCTAGAGCAGTCGCGATCGTCCTGGCATCCTCGAAGTAAGCGTTGTAAAAATCGCCAGAAGCGGAACGCTGAAAGACCAAAGCTTCTGGATGTTGGTCTTTGACTTTCAAGTAGTCAATCGCAAATGCAGCGAGATTTAAGTGGTTATCTTGCTTAATAGATTGCTCTGATTCCGATAGCGTTGTACTTTTTAATCCTGAATCGTTCTCAAACTGTTGTTGATGGCGTTCAATCAGTGTGTTGATCGCAGCATCTGTATTTCTTCGTCCTACAGCAGGTTCGAGAATTTCTGCCCACTGTTTTCTCAAAGCTTCTGGGTCAGCGGCATAAGCCGTAAACGTGGCTTGAAGTGCATCGACTTCCGCTGGCTCTAGTTGAACTGTGTTACCGTTTCCAAAGCTCAGTGCTTCATTCCGCAAAGTCTCAAAGAACTGGGGCGAGTTGGCTATGACAGGGGTGGGATGATTAGATGGCTCCGTTTGATTGTTGTTTTGAGCGATCTGCATTTGACGTGCGGCTTCTGCAAATCCCTGCTCTAAGATATTGCGGGAAAAGAGTTGAGCGAATCCCCGATCGAGCGATCGCAACTCTCCCCCTAACACTGGATTTTGTACTGCGACTTCCCGTAGAGTTAAGCGACCTGACTGGGCCAAATCAAAGACCATCTCAGAGTCAATAAAAAATTCTCCCTGGCCATCCTTCAGCCAATGCGTGAAATGAAGATTCTCATTATGTCGCTCCACCACTAAAGGAATGTAAGGAGGGTTTTCGATTTGCAGGTAGAAGTCTGCATCGGTCATCACTGCCTCAGATAACTCGGCTTGCTCTAAAAACCTGGCGATATTCTTTCCTGCGCCGCCTTTTTGGTCTTTTGCTTCAGCCACTCGAAGCATCGATCGCTCTGTCTGTTCCGGCATTGATTGCGGCTGATTTGTTGAGTCATCCAGAGATGGTTCAACCAAAATCAAGGGAATCGTCAATTCCTTGCCCACTTCAGCTTGGGTTGCTTGATCAGGGGAGGAGATAGAGGATTCAGTGAATTCTGGCTGAACGTCGCGTTGAGACTGCTGAATAACGGTTAGTTCGGGTAGTTTGATTCCTAAAAAGTCTCGTGCCTGGTCTTTGAAGTCAAACGCCGCTAGTGTCCATCCCTTCTTCTGCATAATGACCGAGAGAACCTGCTCAATACGGTCTTGAGGGACGATGAGTTCCATCCGATCGCTCACTGAATAGAACTCACTGCCTGCCGCCGCAATCAAGTCTGAATCAAGAGAATACCGATCTCCGACTCCTGACTTGGGTGTTTGCAGTACAAATCCAGTTGCGGTTGTACTTCCGATGCGGAAAGATGCTTGAGTGCGAATTGTCAGCAATTCGTCCAGTGTTTTAACAGAGGCTTGATAGCGTGTGATGTCTGTTAGAAATGCGTTTACCTGGTGAGGTTCTTTGAATGCCACAGGTTCTGCACGCAGCGATTCCTGAATGTCGAATCCCGCAGACATCACCAAGCCTTGTACGACTTCACCGCGATCGTTGGTGTAATTCAGAAACTTTCCTTTAGGATATTTTTCGTATGCTTTGATCGGGTTGCCAACAAAGATTTGCATTTCTGTTCGCTGGTTCTGCTGCTGGCGTAGATCAAAGGCTTCATAGAGATCTTCCCCATTCCAGTTGGTGGCTTGGGGCTTTACCGTCGTCATCACATCTTCCTTGCCCCGATTGAGTTTTGAGAGCGGAATCGTGAGCTGCTGGGAGCGATGATCTACTAAAATTTGAGCTTTCCAGTTTGTTGCAGCGGCAGGGCTGCCTTTGTGACCTTTCTGACTGATGCGAGAGATGATGCCGTAAACGACATTCCCTTCGGGTGAAACAACTCTCATAGGCGTTCCAGGAGGCGTTTCTCGCATTACTTTGGCTGTTCATCCACCGTCTTGTTGAATCTGGCTCTGGCGGCTGGCGTTCTTTTAGTTGGTAGAATTTCACGACGATACGATCGCACGTCCTCTCTCAATTTTCTGATAGCTTGCTGTGATCGCTCTTTCGTAATTTCACGCATTGAGTCAAAGTCATGGTCTATCACGTTCTCAATTGAAGGCAGATCCAGACTTTGGCGCACCGCATTGATCACCTGAAGTTGCGTTAGAGGCTTGACTGGAACTTTGGCATCCACGACTTCTAAACACACTGCACCCGTAAATTCGCTTTTGATGCCGCTCTCATCAGGAATGACTTCCATCTGCGCGATCGTTCGGGCATCTAAATCAAGCTGATCGGCCCGTAGAACACTCTCCCCCATCGCTTCTTTTTGGGTGACTAACTCTCTGGTTTCAGTCTCAATCAGATTGTAGAGTTCTTCTTGCTCCTGGATCGTCAGCAGGGGAATGCGTCCTGTGACTCGCTTGATAACTGCAATTTCAGAGTCATCGCTGCCAACTTCTAGCGGATAGCTCAACTTTGCCTGGAGTTCGTAATCGTCTTCTAGTAACTCTCTGACCACCTCTTCGCCGTAGATGTTCATGAAGTCCACGACATTTGCGACAGACATTTCTGAGTCACGAGACGCGGTGACATTGGCGTTAAGTTCTGCCATTTTCTTCGCTAATAATGCGCCCAGGCGTTTCTCGGCGGGTAAATCGCTCATCAGCAAATCAAAGCTGGGTTTGACAACTTGCCCATAGCGATCGATGCGTCCAAATAGCTGCATCACCAGATTGATGTCTCGCTCGGCTTGGGCAATAATTAAGCGTCGCGATTTTTGGTCAGCAAATTTCTCGGAAGCATGAAGGTTGATTCCCGTCGCTCCCGATCGATTGAGAATAATGACATCAAGATCGCCCCGGTTAAATCGGTTGATGATATCGACTCGCGCCTGGGGGCTGGTTTCACTACTGGGTCGAAGTCCATAGCTTGTTTCGCCTGTCGTGCTGTATTCAACAATGTTGCTGCGTCCTGTAATCTCATCGACTCGATACCCTTCTTGAGTCAAACGCCAGCGAATGTAGTCGATCGAACTCAAAGGAATACTCGAAAGATCGGTTTCTTCAATTAAATTTCGGGCTTCTTCGTAGGCATCGATCCCTGCTGCACCGATTTCTTCATCTGTGAGCCGACGACGAGTTTTCTTGCCCCAGTGATCGCTCTCGACCACATCTCTAGAGCGTTCTAAGTATCGATCTAGCACATCACCGAATGTGATGTTAATCGCTTGTCCTGGTTTGATATTGTTTTCTTCTGTGTACCAATCAATAAAGCTATCCATTGTATTCGCAACGCCGATTAACGGTTTTTCACCGCGTTGAATCGTAGCGATCGCTTCCTGGACTGCAACTTCTGCTTTTTGCGCTAATAGACTTTGATCAATTGCATTGTGCATCAGCGATGTGAAATTTGTAGATCTTGCTCCGGCTGATCCGGTTGTGTTGTCGCTGCTGATTGCTTTTGCCTCTGCTTTGAGGCGTTTTTTAAGCTTGTCCAATCCGTCTTGTTTGGCATCATCGAAATCATTGATCGATCGCATGACGGCAGAGATGCTTTCAGCCACTTCTCGATCGACGGGAACCACGTTGGCTGTAAAGGAAATGCCCTCCATTGAGCGACTACGCCGTAGCATCTGTCCGGCTGCCACAAACTTGCTGGCAAACATCTGCTGAAGCGGCACTCCGCCATCTTTGAGAATAATTTCTAAACTGTTGAGGTTATCAACTGCATGACGGGCATCGCTGCGCCGCGCATAAAGATCAACAACTCCTGCATTTTTGATGGCAGTCGCAGACATGAAGGTTGCTCCTACGCTGGCATCCACCAGTTCTCGAACAAACTCGGCTCGGCTTGGATAAAAGCTGCTATCGTCCTGAGATTTGTCCGTTCTACCGCCTGCCTCGTGGGACTCGTCGAAAACAAAAATAGCTTGAGGCGCGATCGCTCGAAAAAACTCTCGTCGAAAAGGTTCTTTTTGCTTGACGGTCTGTAACTGCGTGTAGGTTGTAAAGATGGCATTGTAGCGCCCTAATCCTTGCTGCATAATGTGGCGCATTTCGTCTTCCTGCGTTGCAGCATCGCCAGTTACTAATCGTCTACCATCGTCTAAATCAAGGGTGAGATTGTTATCTGTCGCAAAGACGCGAAATCCTGGTTTGCCAATGTCAGCCAGGTCAGTCAGCATGGACGTGTAGAGGTTTGCTTTCTGCGTGACAAAAATGGGAATGTGTCCTTGTCTTGCATCGACTAAATTAGCAGCTCCAAACCGACCCTTACCGTTTCCAGTTTTGTCACCGTTGAGAAAGATGTTGCCTCGATCGCGTTGATGAAATGAGAGCGCGATCGCGTCGATCTGTTCCGCATACAGGTACTGCCACATCTGTTCTTCAGAATCATAGCCCAGGCGTTGACGGACAAACTCATCCAGGTTGCCCACTTCTCGTTCAAGATTGTCGAGAGCGGTTTGGGCGGCGGCTGCCATGTTGACCGGAATTAAGTTGTGAGCCGATCTACCTCTGGAACGCGAGACATACGGAACATCGAAAGATTGGGTGACAGCGATCGCTTCAGCAGCCTCTTGAAAATGGGGTTGTGACATGATGTGATTCCCATTGTTTGCGAATTCAGGGTTTGAAGGGTTTTTTACAAATCCAGATCTGCGGTCATGCCCTGGGTTAAGGCTGTTAGCCAGTCGTTCAGGCTGATTGAGTCGTGTTCGTTCATCCAGATCTGCATCGTTTGTGTGTTGATCGGGGTTAATGTGACTGGAAAATCGACTGCTAGTTTCTGGATTAAGGTTTCGTTGCGATCGAGAAAGGTTTCCGTCCATTCGTCTATCCACTCCCACGGCGGCAGCAAGGCTCCTGTTTCCCGATCGGTTAGTCTCGGAGCTTCCTGATAAGACAGGAGCGTATGCAGTGCTTTGGTGAGTCTGGCGTGAGTTTGCGCCTGAGTTTCCTGAGTTTGCTCCATCCAGGTTTGCAGCATCCACTTGATGCGCTGAGAGAGCAGGAATTTGTAGTCTGGTTTCATAAGCTGAACCTTCTCGGCTGGAACTCTGACCATCAATAGTTCTAGATCGCTCTGTTGAGGCGGTTTCCAAATTTGGGGATAGCGGATGTAGTTGCTCATTGGGCATTAACTCCTTAAGTTCGGAAAATGACTTGTAAATAACTGGAACATCAGCAGCAGGCAGCGATCGTTGCGATTGTCCTCGTCCTTCGATCAAGATTAAATCGATCGGGAACCCTGCGCCTTGTTTGCGATACAGTGATCCCCAAATCGAGAAATGCTGTGTGACGTTGTATTGTTCATACAGAGCCGCGTAGAAATGACGAGATTCGAGCGTGTTGTAGCGATCTGAACGTTGTGCGTCATCGTCCCCAAGCTTGCCACCCAGAATGAGAACGGCTCGACCATCATTCTTCATCGACTCCAAAGCAAGTAGCGCGATCGCCTGGTCAATTTGTGTGGTTCCTCTGCGACTGCCCGGTAGTTGAAATCGTTTAGTTTGACTTCCATCTTTGACCACACCGAAAGGCGGATTGCAGATGATGCGATCGTGCAACTTTCCTGGTCGATATTCCGCCGCATCATGTTCTGTAACTGTAAATCCCTGTGCCCGAAGGTCTGCGGCTCGTTCTGAGTTAATTTCGTTTACAGTTACTTGATTAGGATTGGCTGTGATGAGAAGTGCCCCATGTCCGCCACTCGGTTCGTAGACTGTCTTTTCGAGGTCAATTCGTGCCAGAGTTGAGCCAAGAAATGCAATTGGAACTGGAGTGCTATACGCTTGCTGAAGAACGCTAGTTGAAGAACGGACATTGAGAACAGGCTGACGATCGTGAAGTTGAACCAGTCGATCATATGCCTCATGTGTGGTAGCTGAAGTCTGAACAATGAGTCGAGCCGTCCGAACAATTCCCGCTTCTACAGATTCATCAACCAGCTTGGCTAAAGCAGTCCCCGGTGCAACTTTTTCACCCAAAACGGACTCAGCTTGCTGTCTCGCGGCAACGATCGTGGCAAAGGAGCCACCTTTAATAAAGTGGTCAGCAAAATGTTGAACTAGCTGTGGATTGCTCATGCTGAGAGCCTCCTAACCCAGTTGCTGTCAACGGTTCAGACCGTTCAAATTACAAGAAAACGCCGATGATGATGACCCAAAATTTAATGGCAGGAGGAAGTCTTTGGAAAAATGGAAATGGTGATAGTAGTACTGCAAGTACGGCGTAGAAAATCCCCAAAGAATAGTGCTGAAACCACAGCATCAATGTTCCGATTACAGCAAACGCAATGCAAAGAATGAACTCAAGATACCGAGAAACTTGAACTAAACGATTGCTCCACAAATGACTTCGCATTGGCTCATCTCCTTTTGTTGATGTTTTGAATAAAGAAATCGGCGTGTTGGATTTCGTTTTGATTGCCCTGGGCTTGAGCGATCACTTTTGCCTTCTGATACTTCCGCAGCGCTTCTCCAGAACGATCCAGGGCTTCTAACGCCAGTCCTTGACGAATGTATCCTCGTTCTTCGTCGGGAGACAGCGCCACCGCCTGGGTATAGTCAGCCAATGCTTTCTCGTAACTCCCAGTTTTCTCATAGAGTTCGCCCCGATGGATAAAGTCTTGAGCAGTTTTGGGCTGGGGAATCATCTTCTCTGGCGGTGCATTACCCTGCTCAATGCCAATCCAGAAGAATAGGGGAAATAGCAGCACCATCACGATCGCACTTAACTTGAGGAAACTAAACATAGACTCTCCTAACTCAACTCCATACTCGATGATTGTTTCTGACTTGGACGAGATTGATTTTGAGGAGTCGGGCTTTGCTGCGTTTGTTGAAGGTCACTGGATTGCAACTGTGCTGCAAGTCGCTCAAAGTGAGCAAAATCGTTCGCTCCTAAGCTGGATGTGACTCGGCCCCGTTCTCGCCGATAGACTTCCCCACGTCCATCTCGTTTGTCTGTAATGCTGAGAAAATTACCAGCACCCGTTTCAAACTTAAATCGACCGTTTTCTTTATCCCAGGAAGTCGCTTTTTGGCTTTTGAGAAACAGGCGTACTGTCTTTTCAACTCGCTGTGTTTTGGCTCCATAGCTGGCTTCTGCATCTAAATCACCTATCGGAATCAGCGATCGGTCTTGCCGCATCTGTTGGAAAGTAGCTTGATGAAGGGACGATAAGCGATCGCTCTTTGAGAGAATTTGAATGCTGGGTCGGTCGAGTCCAGGTAGCGGCGATTTGGTTGCTTTGAATCGCATTAGCTCTCCTGTTTCATCACTCAAGCTGTAGAGGTTAGTTCCCTGAAGACTGATCTTAAACTTTTCGACCTCATAAACTTTTTCACCTGTGCGAACATAGCCTCGATTAAATAGCTCCAGTGACGATCGGGCAATGCTTTGGTCTCGCAATGTTTCAGGACGAGCAGCCAACCAGCTAACAGTCTCGCGTAATCCCTGCCCCAATCCGTGAAGAATCTGCTGTTTCCAGTCCTGATGAATGGTTTGGATCAGTTGTTTGGTTCCACCATTTGGTAACTTGGCGGCTTCTCGTTGGGCAACGGCGATCGCCGGAAGTTTGTCTTCACTATCAACTGATAGAGGCGTAATGTCAGCCGTTAAATCTACTTGATCCTGAATTTGGTCTACAAACGTTTTTTGAGGCTGAAATCGCTGAAACGTTTCCCAGTCCTGAGTGGTTGAGCCATAGTCCCAAACTTGCCCATCCCGCACAATCAGAACTAACTCCTCGTTTCCTCGCGTCACCACCAATCCGTCTGTATCTTGAGAAATTTGATAGTCTCCGATCGCAACGGTTCCATAGAGAGGATGTTGATCTCCCAGAGGATTGAGCAACAATGTGGCGGTAGTTGCAATGTCCGGTGATTGAACATTCTGAGCCTGCCAATCTAAACTCAAATCATCGGGTGGCGGTTCAGTAGAGTCTATCTGCCATTGAAGTTCCTCTGCTCGGTTGTATGCCTCCCTAATTTCCGTCAAGGCGATCGGAATTTCTCTGGGAGCTGCAACCAGAATTTGTCCCTCGCGAGTTGTTCGCAGAACAGTGTTTTCTTCAGATGCGATCGTTAGCATTCCATCTTTCACGTTTTCGTGAATCATGAAATTTTCTGACTGATACTGACGATCGCCCGATGGCGCTACAACCCCTTGCAAGTCAAGAACCGCTAGCGAAAGTACCCTTAATTCTTGTGCCTGCTTTACCTGCTGCTGATGTTCATCAAGGTCAATTTTAGACGGCTGTAATCGAGTTTGAAGTGATTCTTGAAGTGTGCTTGATCTTGAGAAGGATTGGCATCTGAAGTGTTTTCTTCTGATTGCTTTTGCTGTTGTAACTGAAGCTCGATTTGATTGACAGTAACAACTCCGTCGCTTTCTTCCCGAAATAAAACGTTGTTCCCATCTCTGATCTCGATCGCAGGAACTTTCCCTTTGTATTTTTCAAGAGCGATATTCTCTGTCGCAGGTCGTTGTAGTGCATCAAAGATTGTTTTGAGGCGGTCAGCGTCTAATTCGTTGCGAAACTGTCCATTTGCCATCTGCCCAAATACAATTCGCCGTCCTATCTGGATTCGCATTGTCTCTGGCTTTTCTGTCTGTTGGGATCGAGGCGTGTCTAAAGCAGTAATCAGCCCTCGTGTTGCTTGCGCGATCGCTCCTAGCAGTTGGGCTTGATCTTCCTGCATTGCCTGGGCTTCTGCTGGGTTTACGGTAAAAGCCATTGGTTTTCCTCCTTAGTGCAGCAAACCCTGCGACGCGACAGCTTGAGCAATTCCTTCAGCCCGATTCACCACATATTCGCCCCCTACTTGAAAGATGGCCGTCTCGCCATCAAAGCGATATTCTACGAACGGCGGCTGATAGTCTGGGCTACAATAACGGGCATAAGTGAGCTGTCCCCTTTCAGAACGAACATAGATAATGTCATCAAACAAAACTTCGACTATCGAAGGAACATAGCCAGGAGGAAGCGGCGGTAGGTGTCTCACTCGGATCAACTCTGTAACGATTTCTGGCTCTTTAGCGAGAACGGCGATCGTCGGTTCCGATAGTCCCCACTCGTGTAACAATGCTTGAACGTCCTGCATTTGTAAGGTTGGTCGTTGCGTCATCATGGGTTCTCACACTCCCTTTAATAGAATTAGTACTCGGTGTAATCTTCTGGGTCGTATCCTTCATCGATCGTCTGTTCTGGAGCTTTGGATGATTGACCCGCAGTGACGGGAACAGAGTCCTCACTAGACGGTTGATCGGTCAAAGGAAATTGGCTTTCAGCAATCAGTTGGCGTTTCTCTGCTTCTGCATCTAACGCTGCTTCGGTAATTTTCAGATTTGCAACTCGTTGAGTTTGACGATCGCAAACTACCTCCCGCCAAAGTTTTTCGCTGTGTTCTTGCAGTTGATTTTCTTGTCTAGAAATTTTGAGTTTTAGCTTCCAAGGCACAGAGGCTTCTCCATTGCCTTTGTAAGCAGGGTTGATGAACACACATTCGCCTTGATCGAGCTTGAGAACCTCGTCTACAGCCATCAGCGGCACTTTTTGATATTGCTCATTGCGGCTGGTGCTGTGTTGCATTCCATAACTGTGCGATCGAGTGTGTAGCTTCACTTCTTTTTCTCCCAAATATCGCGAAACTAATGCCGCTGTCTCATCATCACGAGGATTAAAAAACACCTTTGTTCCACAGGCTGCAAAGATTGCTTTAGAAAGCTCCCGCCCGTAGGTGTGTTGAAGTTGAGCGAAATTTTGATAGCCCAAAATCGGACAAAACCCATAAGAGCGAAACTCGTTAATCCACTTCGGTAAGCCGTCAAGATGCAGCGTTGGCAATTCATCCAGACTCAAAACCAGTGGCTCTTTGCGAGGTTGAGCAAAGTTACGAGCAATGATCAGATGCAAAATTGCTGCCAGAAGAGGAGCGACGACATCCCGCTTTTGGGTATCGACTTGCAAAAACAAAATCTGCTTGCCACACAGGTCAAGAGGAATTGAGGTAGTTCCGACAAAGCTAGAAATCAAGTCTTTGCCAATAAATTTATCGAACGTGCGTTGAGCCGTCGCCACAATTCCAGCAACCTGTTTCTCAGCATCTTCGGACGACAATAGTTGACTAAAACTTTCCAATGTCCAGATGGGGATTTTCTCTGCCTCCGCAGCTTGCCGAATCCGGGTTGCAAGATTAGGGAGATTCAGAATCTTCTTTGCCATTAGAAGGTCTGGATAAAGCGTTGTTTTAGCCAGGAGCATCACGGCTTCTACCAGCTTTTGCCCTGCGTTGGAGAAGAAATCATTTTCGCTGGCACTGTTGCCCCGACGAGTGTTTTTGTAGATAACTTCAGCAAGCTGTCCTGCCATCAGCGAGTCAGACGCATCTCGAACAAAATCTAACGGGTTACACACCCCGGTGTAAGGAAAGCCGGGAGCAAAGACGTGAACGTTGTAACCTTGGGACGCAGCATAGGCAGCATGAGCTTCAATCTGAGCGCCTTTGAAATCGTAGATGACGATCGGGAACCCCTGACGAATCGCATCTCGAATGGCCGGATCAATAATGCTATAGGTTTTACCACTGTTTGGCGCACCACAAACCGCAATCCCTTGTTGAACTTCGGGGATTTCTAAGAAGCTGGCTTTGAGCGTAATTCGATTGTGTTTGCGTTGTTTACGCTGTTGACGTGCGATCGCGAGTGCCGTTCTTTTTTCTGATCCACCGCCGAATCTTCCAGTAGAAATTTTCCCTTTCTTTGCAGTGAACAATCTCATGCTCATCGTGAACAAACACAATCCTAAAAGCAGCGTTCCCATGCCTGACTGAAATAGCGATCGCGTTGCTGTTTGCAATACCCCAGATGTCGTTTGCATGACTTGAGAAGCATTCTGTTGATTCGCGTTTGAGCTACTCATAAACTTTGGGTAATAACTGAGTTTCGACAAGCTCGTAAAACTTTCCGTTAAAAGCGAAAATGAATTGACGAATCTGTTTGTCTTCAAGTTGATTGACTGTTAGAACAGGTAAGCCGTTCTGAAGCCGATGGGTGATGTCGAATAGTTGAATCTTGGGCGGTAGTCGCGGGTTAAAGTAAGCAGCAAGAACGCGCTGATAGCGATTGTTTTGAGTGGAAACATAACCGAAAAACTGGCAACCTGATGCACCACAGAGCGGGTTCCCAGCCGACTGATTGGCTTCGTTAGCAATGCGAGAATCGATGAGAAAAAGTGGTTTTGACTGGCCCGATCGCTGAATTTGTAAAACTTTCATACGTCCTGAATCGCCTTTAAAATCAGAACTGAGGTTTTCCTCAACAACCTGCTGCATTAGTTCAGGCGGTGCGTTATGAGCGGCTTCGCGCCAACCTATCTCAACGGAGGCACTTTGGTTGATGATTCCTAACACGACGATCGCGCTAATCATCAAACCTGCGATCGTGAAGAATCTCATTCTGTGCCCAGACCTCAAAAGCATAATCTTCACCTCTTCTGTCAATTTGGAGTTTTGCGGAGTGGAATTCTCAACCGTTGGAGCGCCCAAACTTCTTCGTCAAACCAGCGATGACTTTGAGCGCGATCGACTTGCTTCTCAAAAGCAGATTGTCCAATCCGCCGAATCTCACGCTGGTAGCGTTGTAAAGTGAGTTGACGAGCCACCATTTGAGGGACAGCACTGGCAAGAGATAGGCGATCGCCCGTCGGGTTATAAAGCTTGCGCTCACACTTGTTATTCACAACCGAGATAACTAAATCACTTGCGATCGGATCTCCCTGTTCATAAGCAGCCAGTAGGTAATACCTTCTACCTTGAGATTCCGTGGTGCCAATCAGCTCACTACGAGCGACTTGATTTTTGGGAATGCAAGAATTAACAGTAGGAGGAATGCTGGATTGCGCCTGAGTGGATGCAGTAATCGAGAAGAATATGCCAGCGGTTACGAATGCCGATACCAACAGTATGCCAATGCTAAAAACGTATTTGAGTAGACGCGATCGAGAAAAAATGTGATTACTCTTGTGCATAATAATTTCCTCAAATCAGAACTTCACGTACTTTCTAGGATCGACCGCCTGACCACTGAAGGGTTGCCCTGGGCTTGAACCCGTGCGGACTTCAAAGTGTAAATGTGGGACTGTTCCTAATCCCGTATGCCCACTCTGAGCAATGCGTTGACCCTGACTGACTGTTGATCCAACCTTTGCATTCATTGAAGCAAGGTGAGCATAGCGCGTCTGCATCCCATTGCCATGTTCCACAATGACGACATTGCCATAGCCTTCTGCCCAACCTGCATAGACGACTCGACCGCCATCCGCCGCTTGAACGGGGGTTCCTTCAGGCGTGCCGATGTCAATTCCCTTGTGGAAACTACTACAGCCAGCACAGGGACTACTCCGTGGACCCATCTCGCTGGTAATTGGAAACCCTTGGGCAGGATTTGCCAAACGACCTGTTGATTTTCCACAGTCTCCTTTTCCTCCTGATTTCGCTGCGGATTTGTAGTTTCTTGCGAGTTCCTGTCCATAAGTTTTGAGGGTAAGTCGTCCATGTGCATCCGTTGATCCGCCGTCGATCGGAGCATAAGCACCTCCAAAATGAATCTGTCCAACTCGTTCGATTAAACGATCGCCAGAGAACCCTTCTCGAACGGCTTGCTGAATGTTTCGGGTCTGGTCAGTTTTGAAGATACCATCCTGAGTCGAGGATGGAAAAAACCGGGTGATTTCTGCATTTGTGACGGCCGCTCCAGAGTCCACCTTAGCTAAAAACGCCGCTCCTCCTTGTTTCTGAATCGCCGATCGTACATCTGCGCGGTAAGACATATATTGGTATCGACCTAACCCGCGTCCGCAGTTGCCATCTCCATCACAAACAAAGCTGCCAGCCGAATCGTAGTTTCCTTCGATACTAGAAAATGCGGCGGCCAATGCTTTAAAGTCAACATTCCCGGCACCTGTGCCACAAATCCCACCATCGGCAAAAGCGGCTTCATCATATTCCGGTAGAGCTTCGGCAGGAATGCCATTTGCCTTTGCTCGCTCAATCACACCCTCTGGAATCGATGCGGCACTGGATGCCCCTCCCTGGTCATCGAGTAGTCCTGTAAAAATGGGTTCTTTCTCGTGATAGTTGAGAAAGGGCACCGGGCCAAGAAAATAGGGAGTGCAGCCCAAATCGGGCAATCCACGCTTACAAATGCGAAAATGCAATGCTGTAGAAACTGCGCCAGTAGACTCATCTACATCCCAAACTGAGACCTTGAACGCATCTCCAAAGGGATGACGGCCGGTTGGTTCTTTGCCACCATTGACAGCACCAAGAACTCCAGATCCTCCTTTAACTTTCTGATATTTTCCAGAAATCCATTGTTTGCCGTACAGCGGCGCTGCGCCAGCAAGTTCGACGTAGGCGCAATTCTCTTTACAGGGAACTTGAAACCCTTCGCGATCGCTGCCTGAGATTGTATTTCGGCGATCGCGCTCCGCAGTGCCATAGACCACATCCACTGTTCCGATCATCCCGGTTGCTTGAACTGGATTTGGCATCTGAGCAAATGAGACGTTAGCTAACCCCGGTACTTCAGAAATCAGGCTGTTGTCCCAATTGGCAAGGTTTTGAAGCGGAACGTTTTGTAGTTCTGGAATCTCTGTGATCGAAAATTGGTCAAGCTGTTTACCTAGTTGCCCTAACTTGAGTTGTCCTAGTTCGGGATTGGTTGTAACTAGGTCGGCGATCGTTTGATGAGTGTCAGGATTAAATTCAGGTGTTCCAGGAAATTTCTGATTGAGCAATGCGGCGATCGGCGACACTTCACTCACACGCCTGTTACCCAGTTCAGGAATCGCTGTAAGCAGGTTGTCAAGGGTTTGCCAGTTTGCCATTTCTAAAGCAGATAGCGGCACTTGGTCTAAATTCAGATTGGTGAGTTGAGCGATCGTATAGAGATTGAAAATTTGAGGATATAAAGTCGTCTGAAAATCTCCCAGTTTCAAGTAAGCATCTGCTGTTCGACCTGCTTTCCAACTGCGAGAGAGATCATAGCCAATGGCTTGATTAAGGTCAGAAGGTGCAACGAATTCGCCATCTTCAAGAATGGGAGGCAGTGTGCGAAAAGTGATGTTTGACCAGTCTGGAACACGAGCATGTTGTCCATTGGAGTCAATGGGTGTGATTGGGAAGGAATACTCTGGAGCAATGCTGGCATGAACGCTAAAAGGAAAAACCAGCATCAAAACAACTAACGCTAATGTGATGAGACATAGCCTTAGATCCGCAATTTTTTGCCACCTGGATACCCTGAACATAGTCCGCTCTCTAACGCCTACATTGACTGTGTTTTCATCCCCATCTCAACTAAATGAGCGACAAGCTGCGGAGAAACGCCGACTCGTTTGGAGGCTTCAGCAACCTGCACACCATTGCGAATTAAATTGAGCAGCGATCGCACTCGATTCCACAGAGCATCCCCTCTTGAGATCAATCGTCGAGCTTCCGCAACTTGCAAGCCCTGCTCGATTAGTTGCACCCCTGATTGCCCTCGAATTCTGTCAGCAGCGATCGGGGCAGAGCGATTTGGCTGAATGGTCAGAATGGAGTGTTTGGGAGTGCCGGAAGTCGGAAACGCGAGGCGAAAGTTGTAGACGTTGCGATCGGTCAAAACTGTCAGTGAAGTGGTAGCGGTTGCTGGCAAATTTGGAAAGTTCAAGCGATGAATTCGACGCAGATGAATCACACTGGCTGCACATTTGCTCCGCTCATTCGCTAAACAGCTTGAATCGTCGAAATCTAATGTGACTTGTGAGGGGTCGTCCAGCCAGGTTTTCTGTATTGTTTCTCCAGTTAAGCGAAAGTTTAGGGTTGTCCCGTGACCAGGGTAAAGTTCAACAGGAATGGTTTGTCCCTGTGCAACACTGGCAGGAATCGATCGAGCTTCTTGAGCGTGAGCTGGACAAGAAATTCCTAAAAAAGACAATGAGACTCCAACGGCTAGAAGTAGTGGTTTCATAGCGCTTTTGATTAACTGCTGTATTGGGATGTGGATTAGCTGGGCAACCGCATCGATTGATTTACGAAAATCTGAACGGGTTGACCAGATTTAATCAGGCGAATGTCCGATCGCTTCTCCATGTCCTGAATGGCTCGTTGATTTCGTGCCGTAATCGAGTCAAGAATGGCATCGGTGCCACCCTCTAAAGCGCCCGCAAGAATGTTAGGGGCAGGGTTATCTTCTGTAATGACAGTGGTGCCGTCCCCTGTTTGAATCTGACTGTTGGATCGGGTGAATAGCGCTGCCGATCGACGAACTGCACCCAAGAGAAATTGACCCGCATCCATTGAAGCGATCGCTTTTCCCCGATCCCCAAACTGTTGAGCGACCAGCGGTTTACCGTTCTCTCCGCGAATCTGAATGACCCCAGAAGGCAACGTTAATTCTTTCTTGAAACCACCCTCATCCCAAACAGCAGTCGTTGCGGATAATTCAACTTGTCCAGTTTGAGATAGCTCATCCACCTGAACTAAAAGTTGAGTTCCAACGGGCATTGCAACTTGTCCTGCTGAGTTAACGAGCGGTTGGGAAAGTGCGATTGTAAACTGATCAGATTGCGGTTTTCTAGCGTTATGGTTGTTATTAACGTCGTCTAAAATTATTGGAGTCGTCAGCGTTCCCAACGATGTCGCTCCAGCAATCAATGAGTGTTGTTGAACTTGATCCGCTAGAATTGCAGCTTCTTCATTTCTCAGAATTGGAACTTGTGCAGCTACTTCTGAAAAATTTGATGCAGTTTCCGGATCACTAGTGTTTGGCTGTGCAGAAATTACAAACGAATTATCTACGTTCCCCTCAAGCTTGGAGTTTTGAGGTTCAGCAGCTTGGTCAAGGGTTGCGTCTGAAGTCCAGACTGCATTTGTTGAAATTGCGGAAGTCGGAGTGATATGGGCGGTAGGCACAGCATCGGTAGAAGAATTTGAAGCAACTGCTGGTGTAGATGGAATAGAGTTGTTTGAGTTAGACCATTCAACGGGGGAGGAGTCCTCTGGATGAGATGACGAGCCGTAGCTACCTACTCGTGCAAGCTGCTGCCACTGTTGCATTGGGTCAACAGCCTGAGAATTAGTTGGGTCGATCGTTCGAGCAGTCTTTTCTGAGGGTCGGAGGAATTGAGCAGGCTCACGTTGAACAGCAGGTGCAGAGATGATTCTGGGCGGATTGGCTCGCCTGATGATTTGAGGTGTAGAGTTCGAGGCAACGGGTTGCGAGGATCGAGCAGGGTTACTTGCAGTCGTTTTAGCGTCGATCTTAGGCAGCTTTCCAGGTTGTCTACTAGTGTTCTTCTGATGACTTTGCAGCGTGTTTTGATCTCCGATCGCAGCATTCGCCTTTAGCGCTCCATTTTCCTTACGGAGTCGTTCGAGTTCTTCTGGCACTGCTTCTGTTTTTTCAGTGTTCTTAGCATCTGAAACTGGCGGAGACTGAGAATTTTGAGGTTGTTTAACGCGCCCTCCACTTACTAAAAAGAAGGCAGCCAGAACAAACACGGGAACTAGAACAACCCCGATCGTCATCAGCTTTGGAATCGGTTTTGTCCAGATTGGGCGACTAGATTGGGTTAGTTCAGATGGAAACTCACTGGCACTCACCAACGGTTCTGCTATTTGAGGGGCTTTTGTGATGGCTTTGAGATCTTCAGTTGTGGTGTTTTCTGATGATTTCCCGTTCATTTTGCTAAATCCTCACGTTCTAAAGGTCGAATGTCTTCAATTTGTAAGCTGCTTTCCAGCATGGAGTAAGCAATGTGCTGATACTCAGTTGCATTTTGACCCAGTGGATTTTGGGGAGGCTCGATCGCTTTCACGTAGAAAGTGCGATTGAAGGGAATGGTTTTCCCGGCCGGGTTGGCATCGTCAAACACCATACGAGTTGCGATCAGGTCAATGCGCCAACGTCCTTCTCCTGCAACTTCAGGTGATGAAAAGTTTTGAGGAATCAAAATGGCTGCAACCTGTCCTCTAAACACATCATCGGGCACAATATCCATCGCCATTTTTTGCAAAAACGCATCTCGAAAATCTGGAGCGAGAAGAAATGAGGCTTCCCAGGTACTGGTCGGAATTCGCTTACGAGTACCCTGAACTTCTTTCCCAGTGTCAACCTGAATCTTCTTTTGTCCGGGTAGCTTTCCCCAGGTAAACGTCATGACTGCCCAGTTAGAAACCGTGCGTCGAATCACTTCTGGTTCGCGGTAATCATACTTGGCGGGTCGAGTGGTAAAGGCACGTCCATCGACTTGCTGAACCAGCGTGGGAGGTTTTTGGTTGGCGAGTTTGGAAAATGAAATCGCTAACCAAGCCGTGACGATCGCTAAAATGAAAACCCCGATCGAAAGCCCCGCAAATGCCAGAGGTAAAATATCGGTCGAGTCTAGCTTAAATCGCTGACTTTTCCGTTTCAAGTCAGAAATCTGCATAAAAACACCTGGATTAAAGAGTGAGGCTATTTCATGGGCATTGTTGAAGTACCGATAGCGATCATTCGCGTCACACCACCGGAGACGGCTCTAAAAACAGTCATCCCGCCGCCGCCCGCCAGTGCCAACGCTAAAACAGGGGACAGAACGCTAATCAGTAGGAGAAACCCGATATCCGATGAAGACTGAGCGTCTGCTGCAACGACAACAGTAGCCGCAAGTCCGACCATGACGTTGTAAGAAAACTTCGCCATTCCCAAACTAAAGAAGCCGATCAGCCACGCCCAAAGAGGACGACCCTGAAGCGGAATCACTGACCCGGCAACCGCGATCGGCCCCATTAATCCAGTCAACAGCATAGACAGTTCGATCAGATTGGCAAATGCCCATTGCAGACCTTTTAGAATCTGTTGGGCGGCTGCCTGACCTGCTGTGGCAATCAGTCCCTCTCGGATAAAATTTGTCAGCAAGCTGGGAGCCGTAAGAACTTTCCCGGTTAAGTCGCGGTTCTGGTAGTCCTGACTCAACCGTTGGTCGATCGTGCGTAACCGTTCCCAAAGTCTTTGCACTCCGGCAGTCATCCAACCTTTTTCGCGGTATTCCCGATCGAGAATCTCTTCAGCCCGTTTACCCGCCTCTCGAAAGCAGTCAATTTGTGCCTGTCCCTCTTTCGCCTCACATTCTGTGTACTGCTGCTGAATGACGGTTTTAGCTTGCTGAGAGATGATGACATCGTTGAGCGCTTCCACCATCGAAACCTCACCGATTTGCACGTCTAAGACCGTTCGAGTTTGGTCATTGATGATGTTTCGCATTCCGAGTGTCATTGATCCTAACATGGCTCCATTGTTAAATAGCAATGCAAAGATGACAAACAACCAGATCACATCGGGCAACGCTGGAAAGATACCTCGCTCAATCGCATCTTTTACCCAGCCAACTGCGAAAAAGATAAATGCTCCAACGACAATGGTAGAAGCAAAGACATTGATGCCGTCATACAATCCGTTGCTGCTGTCGAAGATGTCTGTCCATCTTGCGTCCCAGGCGGCTTGAACCTTTTCGATTTGGTTGACGCTCTCTTCGATGATTGTTCTGGCACCTGTGACTTGAGCGATCGGCAATGGATACGTCAGCATGATTATTTTGTCGTTTGGCTGCTGTGAGTGTTGTAGAGTCCGGGAATATAGATTTCGGTACGAGTTGCGCTGCCGAGTTCTAATTGACGGGTTGCGCGATCGCGTCGGTTTGATTCATCGATTCCCTCGCTGGTGTTGGCGGCAAGCTGAACGATTGCTCCATTCAGTTGCTGAAGCTGTAGTAATGCTGTGTGGCTGTCAGCCGTTAACCGAGATTGATTGGTCACGATGCCAGCCAGCGTCGAAGTCATTTCAGCGTTGTTTTTGACGACATCTTGCGTGACGGTCAGTGATTTGGCTTGTTGCGCTAACTTTTGTGTTTCTTGTAGTCCTTGCTGATTGTTCTCGACGATTTTCGAGGTTCGCTCTGCTGCTTTCTGAATGAAACTTCGCCCTGTTTCTCCTAGCATGGGGGTAGCCATCGATCGCCCCAGTTCCTGGTCATAAAGGTTGGCAAGGTCTCGTCTACTGACGATCGGGTTCGTCGTCAAAACGCCTGGACTAATTCCGGTTTCGGTTGTTCTTACCTCATAAGGGTCAGGCAAATTAGATCCTGTAGTTGACTTCATTTCATCCCAACCATCACCCAGAGCAATTTTCATCATTGTCTCCAGGACGGGGTCAACTTTGGTGAGTTGCTCTTCGACCTGAGCCAGTGGATCAGGGTAATTGTTTAAGACCCACTGTTGCACCTCATTACCAATTCCTCCAGGCATGAAGGATGCGGTTGCCACGCCTATGCCAAGAAGCGGAACAAGAGTGCCAGCGCCGATTAAAAGCAAATGGATTCGTTGTGGTTTGCGTCGTTTCATCGCAGTTACCTCTTGATTTCTGTAGATATCAATGGCTTGTGACCGTTGTTTGTATGAGTATCAGTCGTCTGCGGATGAGCCTTGTCCTGTGAGGTTGTAACCTCAAACTCCTGGAAAGTGACTGGTGTAAAATCAGGTTGCTCGCAAGTTTGTGGCGAGATCGTATCCATCGATCGACCTGCCCGAACTGCATCCGCGTAGAGTTTGGAGAAAGCAGAATACCCTTGAAATTTGTTTTCATGTTGGGCTAACACGCGATGTCGTGCCCGTTGCTCTTTTTGGTTATTGGCGACGGCTGCTAATAGTTCTGACGAAGGATGGTGACTACATTCGGTTAATCGAGCATCGGCATCGACAAGCCAGTGAGAGCAAAGCCGGGAGGAATCTGTTCGGAAGGACTCATCTGTGTTTCGCATCAATACAGTAGGGTCATAGCCAAAAAATCGTTGATAGGAAGCAAGTGAGTTGGGCTGAATCGCCCCGATGATGCGGGTGTTCAGATTTTGAAGGATTTGAGATCCAGCGATCGAGTTGGCGATCGTATCCGGATCTTGTCCACTAATAATCGGGCGAATTCCCGACTTGGCACCATTCGCGCAGACTTGACCAATAATCTGAGCAATGCCGTTGTATTTGAATAGAATCGGACTCTCATCGATCGCCAGGATACTGTCTGTGACTTCCAGTGCCTTTCTAAATGCCATTGACTGAGCCGCTAACGCCAGTACCGCCGCTTCAATGTTGTCGCCCACGTTTCTGAGCGCAAACACCGTGAACTTGGCATCGGTGCGAATTGTACTGGGTTGCGAGATCGCTTTACCGACTCGACTGGTGAGCCAGCCTTTTAGCTCTAGGAGAATGGTGGCGATTGCTTCAGAAATCATCTCTGATTCAATCTCCAAATCCAGGTGCGCTACTAGCTTGATGAAGTCAACGAGCGTTGGCATTTCAAACCACGCTTCACTACCAAATCCTTGCTCAAAGGCAATTTCGTATCGAGTTTGAATATGTGAGTCGTTGAAGAATGCCGCGATTGCTTGCCACAAAACTGTGTGAATTCGCTTTCCAAGTTGTCCCTCGGTTTCCATTCCCATCACCATGATATTAAGCGCTTTCACCAGGAATTCTTTGTAGTCATCGAGTCGTTCGCCTTGCTGCTTTTTGGGAAGATGCCGAACGTCTGGAATTTAAAACAGGTTGTTTGCTTCTGAACCAATATCAAAGTAGGCTCCCTGATCGCCAAAGAATTTCACCAGGTCAGTGTAGGTTGTAGTGCCATCCGATTTTGGATAGTCCAGCGAGATCACATTCATGCCGTTAGCGATTCCACAAACGAAGAGATCAGACATTAGAACTGACTTCCCGCTTCGGGTTTCACCCATGATGAAAATGCCTCGATGCTTGGTGATGAAGTCAACTAGAAGCGGCATATTGCCTTCACGAGTAATGAACTCTATCCCTTGCGAGTCTACGGGTTTCGTGCAGGCAAGCGGCATTAATCCGGGCGCTTCGTTGGTGAGGTACAGTTGCTTGCGATCGTCGCCCAGCAGCCAGTCATCCACGATAGGCAAGGAGCGCAACCACAGCGACCAGGCAATCTCGGTTTCTCGAATGAAGTCACCTTGAGGAAAAGCGTTTGTCAATTTTTGGCAAGCTTCAGTCAAGGTGTGTGGATCGTTCCGGTGAACTAAAGCAACGACTGAAACCCAAATAGGCATTGCACCTTCGTAAATCTTCTCTTGAGCTTCTACTCCCTTTTTCATACGAATCTGTGACAGAACATCGACATTCTTTAGCTCACCTGCCCGATGTGTGGCTGTATAGCTTTGTTTGGTGAGTCGTTGCAGTGTAATTCTCGTCATGACACGATCGGCGGCAGCTAACTCGCACACAAATTCACAATCATGAAACTGAGAAAACGCTTTCCAGAGGTAGTAAAGCTGGTGTTCGGGTGACGCAAATCCGGGTGGCTTTGACTCAAGAACGATCGCGCCCACAAATTTACCTTTGACCCACGCCCATTCCCGATCCGCTTTTGGATGGCTCGGTCTACCGTTTTCGCCTCGAACCAATAGACTTGCAGCATGATGCGTTTCTCGGATTTCTTCCTTGAGCCTGACTTTTCCCTCTGTTTCTTGAAGAATTAGACATTGAGGTAAAGGAGGCGATCGCCGAGTGTTGAACTGTCCCCATAAATAACTCCAAAGCTGATCCGCCGTCATGGGTGTTGCTTGCAGTCCCATGCGCGTGTTGATCTGCTGTTCCCAATGCAGATAGCCATCAGTGAAGGCTTGGGTGAGAAGTTCCAGATAATGCGCCTGCTCCTTAGATTCCTTCATTCCCTTGAGCGTTTCATACTGGTCAGCAAACCAGGCAAGCAGTTTTTCAACGCGATCGTGACTCGTTCCTTTTCCTGGCTCGATCGTGTACGTGGCAAACAAGTAAATCTGCTTTGGTTGGCGTTCACCTTGCAGAGTTAATTCTCGTGTCGATCGCTGTTGCGCTAGAAGTAGGAATTGCGTTTCTAAACTTTGGGTTGAGTTAACGAGATTTTCTAATTCCTGTTGACGATCGCTATCGTCCGCAAACGATCGCAGGTGAATGCGAAGTCGATCACCTGGGCGTAATCCTTTCAATCCTTCTTCTAATCGAGTCAGGGCGCTTTCTGCCTGACCACTGGCTAACAGCGTATGAATGCTGGAAGCCTGGAAGCCAAACACAAACGAGAATTTCTTACCTTTCTTGAGCAAATAAGCACCGACATCTCGACTCCGCAAAGCAAGTTTGCAAATGCATTCCAGGTTTGATTCATCTTCAAACGGCTTAAAATGGTAGTACTTAGTGCCAACCCGTTTCTTCGTCGCCATCTTCTTCGTGCGGTAAACAACTCGTGTAGTGAACATATCCCCGATTCCAGTCAGGAGCCGGGACAAACTTATTCGTGAATCTCCAGGTTTTTTCGCCGACTACCAGCCACCAGGTACTCATGCCCCAGGCGCTCACCAGGAGAAACCAAACAAATCCCAGTGAGAGAACAACTTTGACAAGAAAGTAGGAGACAACCAAAATCGCCGCAGAGGGTGCTAATAGAGTTGCTGGAATCGGCCCTAAACTAGGTTGCTGTCCCAGACTTTGGTTGACCGGACGGAATTGTCGGGAGCGATCGTCTGTCATCGCGATTACCTATCCTCTAGGAGTTGCAGTCGTGCTACCGCCAAAGAACATGGCGCTCAACCCTTCGACGACCACGACCGCTGCCACAACAATGAATGCGTTTTGCATCAAGGGTTGCCATTGTTCGCCCCGTTGCGCCTGATAAACAGCAAATAGCACAAACCCGACAGCCGAGATCCAAACCACGATTCGCAGTAAGCCAAACAAAAACGTGATGATTCCGCTATCAATGTATTGTCCAAAGATGCTGTTCGCTTGCTGTTCGGCTGAGTTGAATAGTTGCGCCGTTGCCGGGTCAGCGTGGAGGGTAATGCCTGCAAAAAATACTGCACCTGCGACTGCTCCCAGCATTCTCCATCCCCCAAATGATCGAAACCAGGGGTGAATCGTCAGGCTGGGAACCCAGACAGAAAATCGGGTAATTAGAAGAGCAAATGCAACCATGAACCAGATGGAGATGGGGAAGCGAGTGATAACCATCAGAGCGGTGAATGCTAGACAAGCTAAAAACGGAATGATTCGGCTAAATAGCGATCGCTGGCTCGAATGCAACAATCGAGCAGAACGGAAATGCAACGAGGAAAACTCCATCGTTTTAGCTCCTGATTCTAAGGGTTTAAATCTTGGTGAGGTGCCTAGTGAGGTCTTATCAATTGGTCAGGAAGTGAAATTTGGAATGCAACCCTGATCAGAAAAGTAAGCTTTGCAAAATCTTCAATGAACTCATCTTAGTCGGAGCTATCAGAATTTCAATAGGGGTTAGAGAGTAAAATAGTACGAGACTACTGTATTCGTTTGAAAAGCTCTACGTAAATAAACTAGGGAAACTACGGATTGGTGTACTTCATATCCATTGAAGAGAGCTTTGATTCTAAACGCGCTTAAAAAGTTTATTACCTCTACTATAAAAATTCCTAAACTGGTCTAAAATCCTTACATGAAGAGCTATATAGCTTTCTTAGTTAAAGAACGTGGAACGATTCATCACCGATCAACGATGAATTTGATTTGTATGTAGCGAAGTGATTGATAGCAATATAGTAGTGATCGATTAAACGACTTGCTTTCCTGTGTCCTTTCGGGATGAATGAGTTTCTTAATGTTGTCTTTAGCTTTCATTTTACTGTTTTTTTCAGAATCTCTATCTTTCAAAAAGGTGCGTTTTTGACAGGTATAAATCTGCTGTTTTTCTGGGTTTACAAGCTGATAAATTAGCCTTTCAAAACGACTTTCAAAATGATATTTCTTGTTTTCCGGTTGATCGCTTTATTCATAGAAAGGTATTAAGGAAGGTTACGGATAACGATGCATGTTAATTGGCTACAGACGAATTTCGCCTGATGACCAAACGTTAGACCTCCAAACAGAAGCGCTCAATCAAGCAGGGTGCGATCGCATCTTTACCGACATCACCACAGACTCAGGTGCAGCACAACCTGGACTGGAGGAAGCCGTTGCTCTACTGTTCTCCGAAGCAGTAAACATCCGTTCTGACAATGTTTTGATGGTGTGGCGATTGGATCGCGTGGGTAAGCCGCTCAAACAGTTGCTCGAATTTGTAGTGAGTTTGAACGATCGCGCCGTTGCCTTCAAAAGTCTTGAGGAGAATTTGGACACGCGAAACTACGATCGAGCCGAGATGCTGCGAGTGTTGCGGACGTTGGTGAGTTATGAGCAGCAGGTGATCCGGGAGAAGACTCAGATGGGTCTAAAACGAGCGAAAGCTAAAGGAAAAAAAGCTGGACGCAAGCCAGCGCTCACGCCTCAACAGATTCGGATTGGGAAAGTCTTGGCAGCCGACCCAACGCAGACTGTAGAAGAGATTTGTCGATCGCTAAAAATCTCCCAGTCAACTTATTACCGATATATCCATCCCAAACAACAGTAGAATGATGTGCCTTGGGCTGAGTGATTTGTCGCTATCGTTCACTTAATCAAAGCGGAAAACGGGCTAGACTGGGAGCGTTGATTCGAGAAAAATTAGACCAGTTAGGGGAATGACCACTAAGACAGGGTTAGGAATCGAGGATCTTTTGGCGAGTGAACGATCGCAAATCTTGGCGATCGCCCAAAAGCATGGCGCGTCCAATGTGCGAGTGTTTGGCTCAGTGGCGCGTGGAGAGGCGACTCTAGAGAGCGATGTGGACTTTCTGATCGATTATGATCTGACGCAAATTACCCCTTGGTTTCCAGCAGGACTGATTCTGGATTTGGAAGCGTTGCTAAACCGAAAAGTGGATGTCGCGACGATCGAGATGTTAAAGGAGAGAATCAAAGCGCGTGTCTTGGCGGAGGCAATGCCGTTGTGAGGCGAGACAGTGAGCGATTGCGAGATATTTTAGAGGCAATCGAAGCAATCGAACGCTATACCCATCAAGGTAGAGAAGCGTTTGATGAGCAAGAGCTAATTCAGGTTTGGGTTGTCCATCATCTTCAGGTGATTGGAGAGGCAGCCAATGCTTTATCGAATGAACTGATCGATCGCTACCCTGAGACACCTTGGGTGCAGATTGTAGCGTTCAGAAATCTAGTGGTGCATGAGTATTTCCGAGTATCGCTAAACTTGGTTTGGTCAATTGTTCAGAATAATTTGCCGAGTCTGAAAAGCACGGTTGAGATCATGCTTCAAGAACTGGAGATAGAGTAGAGTGATCGAGAAGTTTCTGACGAGGGCGCGATCGCTAAAAATCTCCCAGTCAACTTATTACCGATATATCCATTCCAAACAGCAGGATTGATTTATGTTGAGCTTGATTCTCAGCTAGACCGAATGCTGCTCCAGCCAGGTCGTCAAGTCGTTCAGTTGCTCAAAATCTACCAAAGCCTCATCCAGTTCTTCCAATTGCGACAGAGGCAGGGCTGTGATCTGCGATCGCGTTTCCTCAGAAAGCTCCTGCTTCAATCGACGAGTAAGTTGTCGTAAAACAAGCTTCAGTGCCTCTGCTGTTTTCGCTCCTTCTGTCAATTCTTCTCGCAGTTCCCGATAAACCCGTGTTTCTTCAAACCTGATATCCGACATCGCTTCTACCCCTTCTCAATTTAATGACAGTTGACGAAATCCGCCTAGCTCGTTCAAATACAGAGTGAGACGATCGTACTATTTCATTGACACTTAGCTTGACTCGCGCTCCGATCGAGGAAGCTCCAGGACGATCGCGGCTTGTCGATCGAGCAACGCTTGCAGCATCGATAGTTGGTGTTCGAGTTCGTAGATTGCGTTGCGTCGTTGAATTCTGGCGAACCAGTCGCGGTATTTTTCACTGCCGATCTTTCCTAAACCTTGATGCTTGACTTCAGGGTTGTCGCTGGTGAGTTTGTAGTATTCGTAGGTTTTGCCGCCTTTGTTCTGAAAGTTGGGGCTGATCCAGACGTTTGCAGGAGCCACTGCGCCGGAGGTTCTGATCTCGGTGATGAGTGCGAGAAGGCGTTCCCGCTCGGCAAATAGGTGTTCACTCACGTTTTCTTGTCGGTTTGAATCTGTACAGACAAGAATACAGGTAGAGTTTCTTGTCGATCGAGCCATTTACCGACAAGAAATTAGTCGTTGATAAGTGAGGCTCTGGTGTGGAGGAGCGATTCAGCAAGTTTTGCAAGTGGATGAACGATCGCTTAGAAGAGTTCCAAAGAGCAGTTTTGAGTTGCCCTACAACTTTTCCTTACAGCCTTCATCCGCGATGGAGAACAGCAAAGTATTGAGCTTATTTGATTTCTGTCTTAGCTTCAGCCCTTCTCCCCAAAGGACTTTCCAGGCTAGACTAGCTTGATTCTGGGTCTCTAAAACCTGCGAAAGCAGCTTACATGCAGATTCTGAGTTTTGTAATCCATCATCAAGATCAAGAACACGGATTGAAAGTCGTTTAAACAAGCCCGGATCGTTAGAAATATCCGCCTCAGCGAGTTTCTGCTGAAGTTCCTGAGTAATTTGCTTCAATCCATCTGTCCGTCCTTGTCCAAGTCGTTTGAGATCTTCACGCAACTCATCCTTAATAATTCCGCTTGCTGTAGAGTCAGTCAGTAGAATGCCGTGGAGCAAAGGATTTTGCTGTAGCCCTTGAGCTAGTTTGATAATTGGTTCCCAGAGTTTGCCTTTCTGTAGACCGTGTTTAGCTTGTAGTTCTATTGTTGTGCCATCTTGAAGAGTAATGTTGAGATCATCTCCAGGTCCGTCAGTTTCTTCTGCAACAGCAATAGGTAAATCATCTGGGTGGTCAATCCAATCCAATTTCTGCTCAGTCAAGATGTGTACAGCAACGTAGGCTGTTGCTCTTGCCTGATATTCGTATCCACCACCGCCTCCACTTCCACTCATCTATCTACTTCTTCCTTTTTGATATTTTACCAGCGTCAGCAATTACTCAGGCTAAAGAGAAGGAAAATGGATTGTTCTAGAAATACTTACTTCAACGCATTCAACAGATTGCGTCCCTACTTTTTGAGGGTGGAAAGATAGTCATGCATTCAACAAAAGCACGCATCCTCGAAGGAACTATTCTGCATGATGTCCCGCGCCGACGTTTCGCTTCGATGACTGCCAAGGGAAAATCACGAGTGTAGCAAAGCAAGTAGTCTGCAAACTTCCTGCGCCGCCGTCGAGTCCGTCCACCAGTGGTCAAAATTCGACCCGCATCGATCGCATACTGCTCCGTAAACAAATGAGAATGCTGAGAGCTTTCTTCCCAGTCTTTCAGCTTCGGCAGAACGTATTTCCGGCAGGTATCCGCCTCATTGAGCATGATCAGGCTGTGTCCTCAAGGCTTCTTTTAGTGCAATTGCTTCACTCTTTACCCCTTCCTTCAAAGAAGTATCGTTTTACACCGCAAATCAGGTTGCCCATAGCCTAACTCAGATTTAATAGCAGACACCAGAAGGGGCGATCGTCAAGGCGGCTTCTAAAACCAAGTTTTTCTTGTCGTTCCATCCATTAACCGACAAGAAAACGAAATCAATCTTCTGTCTCGTCGTCCATCTGTTGCAACTGTGCCAACACTTGAACTGCATCCTCGTGCGTGACTTGCGCCGTGGTCTTCCGCAACCGCTCCATCACAAACCACTTGTACTGAGATAACGACCAACCAATGCGTATCGTCTCCCGAAAAATTGATCGCATCACCGCTTCTTGCGCGTCTGTGTAATCAGGGGTGCGATCGGGATAAAACGCAGGTGGTTGACCCGACGCAGAAAGCTGAAACAGTTCGGCTGGAAATTGCGTCATCATGTCTCGAAGCAGAACCGGATCATAGTTCCAAAAGTCATTAGGGCGAAGATACCAATCTGCCGCTTCCAGTCGAAAATCGGGCGGTGGAGAGGTGTAGAAGATTGCCCGTTGCCCATTTTGCTCTGGTGCGAGGTACTCAGCCTTTGCCGCTGCATCGAGCCACTGTTTTTCGCCTGAAGTGAGGGATCGTGCCTTGATGCCCTCTGGTAGCTGCAACTTCAACAAGCCCACCTGCCACATCCGTGTGCGCGTCTCCAAGTCAAGATTCGGCATCCCTTGCCAGCTAACCTGCTGCTGAGAAGGACTTGCCTTGCGTTTGACCGAGCGTGGGAGACCAAAACCACGAGCATTCGCCATTGCATCCAGACCGTAGAGTTCTCCTGCATTATCCCACGTCGTTCTCAGAGCTATGACGTTCACCCTCTACTTCAATTGCCGCTTGAGAAGAGTTTTGGAGGGAATGACTTGAGATATCTAGCACACCGGGATTGATGTCTGCCCACGCCAGCGCCTCCGCCACCAGAATCGGGTCACCAGAGGCAAGAAACTGCTGCATTCGAGCAACTAGCTTGGCATTTGAGACTTCTCGCTTAATTTGTTGCTGATGTTGCGAAGCGATTTGAGCGGCTTCACGTTGCGCCGATCGCTGTGCCTGAATCTCCGCTAGCGTCTGTTGAACAAACTGCACCCCTTGCAAAGACGCAGACCCACCCTCTGATGAGACATTACCATCTACTACCCCTTGCTCTAGAGCAACAGAATCGCTAGAACCATTATCGGGAGAGTGATTACCATCAGCATCAGACAATAAGCTTGTAAGACTGGAGCAGTCGGTTGCGTCCAAAACGCAATCTGGCTGCTCGTCTGATTTTATGAAGTCTTCGGCGGTTTCTGTCAGGTAGCTGGGATGCCAGAGGTCACGGTGACGATACAGAGAACCGCCACCAATTTTGTATCCTAGTAATGCTTTGAATCGGGCGGTGGCGTTAGAAGGAAGCAATCCAGTTTCGAGAAGGTCAGCGATCGCACTTCTAATTCGGTCTCTGGTTAACTGCGATCGCTGCTGGTTCCAGGTAGGAGCTTGCTCGATCGCTTGTTCTAGTTTCTCAGACTTGGCTTTGAACTTTCCGTTGGGGTCGCCGTAGTGGAAGTAGCGACTGTTCTCAATGCATGTTGCCCATTCTGCGGCGCGATGTTCGATCTCATGTTGATGCTGACACCACTCTTGATAGCCAGGAAGTGATTTGGCAGTTTCGACGATCTCTTCGATCAGTGCCAGTCCTTCAAGCGGCTTGCCGCCAGAAAGAATGTGCTGGAAGATGTACGATCGCATCGTGATGCGCCCCAACAATCGATTGGTTTGTCCGCGTCCTGTCCAACCGAGTTCGATTTCGGCGTTGAGGTCGTTGATGAACTTGTCGGCTTTGCCGGAGATACGAAAGAACTTGCGCTTGGCTTGTTTGAGAATTTGCTTCAGGAGCTTCGTCTCTAAGTCATTGCAATTTTGGGTGAAGTTCCACTGTTCGACAAGAACTTGCTGGGTACTCCAGATAGGCTGAAGTTCGCTGTTCAGTAAATAGGAACCTGCTTGAAGGGGCAAGCGATGGGCATTGAAAAGGCTGGGAGTCCCTTCGACAAGGTAGGGTTTGGGATTGGGGAAGACTTCGAGCTGTCCGGGGTTGAGTTTGAATCCGGCGTTTTCGAGCAGGGTGGCGAGGGCGATCGCAAGTTGCCAGCTACTTTGAGCATTGGGAAAAGGGAAGTACAAATGCAACCCGCCGCTATAGCTGGAAGTACAAGCGATATGGCGAACGAGTCCCAGAGGTTCCAAGGCGGCGACGATGCGAGAAATGGCGAAGGGGTCACGAGTGGGGTGATAAGCGCTGCCTGCGTCAATGTCGAGCAAGCAATAGCGAGTTTCTGCACCGAAGCGAACGCCGTAGAGATAGCTGCCCTGATGGATGAGGCGATCTGACAAAGGGTGACGAGTTTCGGTCTTCCACTCGACTTTGGCACCAGGGTTGGGATGCTCTGCCCAGATGTAGTCATAGCGATGGGGAAAGAGTGCGAGAAAACCATCTGCCCACTCTTGAACATAGCCGCTTAAGGAAGATACGACCCCTTGCGGGTAACTCGAAGAGATCGGGTTCATACTTCCTCCTCACATTGATTGCAACTGAAACCTGAAATTTGCCTTGATTGAGTCATGGCGCTGTTGTCACGATTAGATCACGTTTTGTTATGAGGCGATCACTCTCTGATCGTGATTAGTTATAACAAACGCCAAAAGGTCATCAGGCTTCAGGATCAAGTGATCTTGTAATCAAATTGATTACAGTAATCGCTCCTTGTAATCCCCAAAGCCTTGACGATTCGATGAGAAAGTTACTTTCTTGGGGGTAGGGTTCTAGAGTCTTTGGGGGTAGGGTTCTAGAATTTTTGGGGGTGGGGTTCTAGAGTGCTTAGGAATGTGATCTTGGAGAAACGGGGGTGGGGTTCTAGAGAAATGGGGGTAAGGTTTTAGAAAAATGGGGGTAAGGTTCTAGAATGCTATGTAATCGCTGCGATCGGGGTAGAGGTTCTAGAAAATATTTGTAATCACGCGAAAGCGAGGGTAGGGTTCTAGAATGCTATGTAATCAGGGCTAAAGCCTCTATGTGCAAAGCTTCTAGCTATCCTACACAGGTAATGTTTTACGGGTTTGATTACTAAATTTAGACTAAATAATTTCCCAACTCGCTGCTAGAAGTGCCTAAAAGAGGCTCTGTAGTTAGTGCAGAGTAGACAACGCCCGATCGCTAAGTTTGTAATCACCTGTAATCGTTTTTTGTAATCACTGGCTGTAATCACCTGTTGTCATGACTCGCTTTCAGTGTGGTTTAACGACCTTGCAAAATTGTTTGAAAGCCTCAAGAGCTTTGTACTTCAAAGCATTTGCTCGAAAACTTGATTCAAAATTTGCTCATTCTCAGGACTAATCGATCGCTCCCCATTTTCAATTAGAGAAATTAAGCCCTGACTCAAGCCTGACAGTTTAGCCAATTTTCGCTGGCTCCAGCCCTTTGCTTGTCGAAGTTCTTTGACCTGGCTTCCGGTTAGTAAGTCCTCGTTTTCGGGTGACGATGGGTTAGCAGGTGCTATTTCAAGCGTGTGTGATGCTTCTGATGGGGCTGCAATCCAATCTTCGGAGGGCGTAATCCATAAATGAGCGGCGAGTAGCTGGTCGAAAAAACCTCGCGGACGTGGCATTTCGTCTCGCCCAAATCCTGGGGGCCGAATTGCATCAGGGTAAGCTTCTGAGTCAAATTGGATTGACCAACCCCGATCGTGGAGCGCTAATAAATCTTCATCCCATGTATTTGCCAGTTTTTTGCGATATTCACGACTACTTTTTGCCTGCTCAATCTTCTCAGTTCCGTATGCAACTTCCATTAAGGTTTGGACATAAAGCGGCTCGTGACGATTGAACTGAGTTTTAAATAAGAGCCAGACCATTAAACGTGCTGCGCCTTCTCGATGCTGCCACAGGCTCATGACGTTTTCTAAAACAGCCTGGGGTAAGTTGCCCTGCTGATAAAACGCTGTGCGATCGCGCCGTCCTTCTTCGTTCAAGAAATACTTTGCCCACAATCCCGCTTTAAGGACAAAAGTAATATTGGTTAGTTCTTTGTTGCCAAACAGATCTTCCTGGTAGTGATATCGAGTTCCTAACAAGTGCCAGAGCCGACCTTCTTCTACCGTGAAACCTTTGACTCTGCCTTGAGTTGCCCATGAAATAAACGTTGTGATTTTGCAAGGCTGTCTTGCGAGTTCTTCGATTAAAGCTAGCTTTTCTTGCTGATTTTTATCAGTGCGTTTTTTTAATCCTAAGTAAGCTTCAATCTGTCGATCGTCAATGATCAGTTCTTGCTCCCACGGACGCTCCATTTGGGCAGCATGAGCAGCATAAATCAAGTGCATACAGGCGGCTCGAATGTCGAAGGTGTCAATGACAGCTAAGGCGGCTGCGCCAGCAAGGGTCGCGGGATGTTCATCTTCTAAATTTTCAGTGACCCAAAAGTGAATGGCACCTTGTCCATCTCCGATGTCTCTGGCGTAGTAGAGTTTGCCGTTTGAGTCGTTGTCCCAGGGCAGATGCTTTCGTTGAGTGAGAATGTTGCTGGCTTCCCAGATCGGCAATGCTGATGCCATTCGAGTTGCCGAGTTGTCAACAAACAAGTTTGGACTCGTTTTGGGATGCTCGATCGGGGAGGAAGCTTTACTTTTAGAGGCTTTGCTTGATGCCTTAGTTGTTGTCGAAGCTGGTTTTTGACGAGGGGGCGTTTCTTTCGGAAGTTTGCGAAGTGCCTGAGCCGGAGTATCCACTTTCGGCAATTTTGAACGCTTTTGCTTTGATTTGTCCAGATCAGACATACTCATTTCCCTCCCAGTCGTTTTGCAGGTCGAATTCGTTACTCAGGAAACAAGTTCTCACATCAAGCTAGCTGATTATTGAATGTCAGACACCGAACTAAGTGGCGAAACGCGATCGCAAGCTATTCTTCAGCCGCTAAAACCTGGTCAACGGTGAGGTGCAATTCAGGAAACGTTTGACAGGGAATGGTTTCACCTTCGATGTATTCAGCCTTTTGGTAAGCTCCATTTTCCAGAGTCAGGACGATGACCTTTTTACATTTACCGCGCAGACAGTACTTCGCCGGAATTTGTCCTTCGCAGTCTACGATCCAGTATTCCTGGATGCTGAGTGCTTCGTATTCCTCTTGTTTGTCTATTAAATCATTACTCCAGTTGCCTGAAGCAATTTCAACGATCATAAAGGGCTTCGTTCGGATGCCGGGTCTGCGATCGTCTCGTCGTCGTTCAGGGCGTTCGATGACGGCAATATCGGGTCTTCTTCCTTTGCTGCCTTCGATCATCAAAGCGTTGCGCTTGCGGATTGAGTAGCTCAGTTTGAGTCGTCTGTATTGAAGCTCAAACATAAAGGATAGGAATTCGAGAATTTCCTCATGTAAGTCACTGGGTTCTGGCATCAGGACTAATCTTCCATCGACCAACTCGTACTCGTTGAGTTCATCACTGTCCTCAAAATCAATGAATTCTTCAAACGATAGGGATTTTGTGATGGTTTGGCTCATATGCGATCGCCTTGATTGTCTTCATCTTTCAGCCGTCCTTTGGTTTTGGCTTCATCAACGGCTCTTTGCGCCAAGGTCACCAACATATTCGACATGGAACGGTTCTCAAGCTCACACAGCTTTTCAAAATCTCTTTTGAGACTCGCTGGCATGACTACATTAATTCTAGGGTTTTTGGCGGGCATCAAACAGCAAGGATTGCGTGATGCAAACATTTTGTCACCTCATCATCATTGAATTGCGAAAGTGCTATCACTATAGTATAAAAGAGTATATTAGTAACGTTACTAGTGACGTTACTTTTCTGTAAAGCGTCAGTGGCCTCGTTAGCTTCTTCCTTTCAATTAGAAGGCAAACAAGTATGAGCAACCTCTCTCAAATCTCAAGCAGTCAGGTTTATTCAACCGCTGAAGTCGCCGATAAATTAGGCGTTTCTGAAAGTACACTCAGAAGCCGTAAGAGCCGGGATGGTGAAACGTTGCTAGAAGGGTGTCACTGGCTTAATTCAGAAGGCAAAACGCTCTGGACGATCGTAGGCTTGCTCAAACTCGCCGAAAGTTTTGATACGCCAGGAGCCAAAGCTTTTCGAGAATCGGCAGCGCTTACTGTTGCAAAGGAGGCAACGCCGATCGTCTCAAGTCCCGCAACGCCCGCCGTCCCAAACGCTGCAACAGAAGATGGTCACGGCTCTGCGGCGATCGGCGTTTCTCCTGATTGGCTAGAGCCGCTTTTGGACGCAACAGGGCGAGAAATGGCACTTGAATTTTACCGTCGCCTTCCAGAGTATTGCCTGAAGCACATTCAGCGTATGGCTCAAACGCCTACCGATGAAGAACGCCAAGTCATCGAAGCTGCGTTTCAACCACTCAATAGTTTGCGACAGGCGACGGAGGCAGAATGCAAGCCTTAATCCGCTTGGGTGTGGGCGCGATCGCTGGCGCAGTCTCAATGCTACTCGTTCTCGGAACACTTGAAAATCAGGTCAACTGGCGACGAATGCTCTTTATCGGAGCGTTTTGTGGAATCGGGACGGCAGGCGTTTTAGAAACAGTTGGACAGCGACGCAGAATTCTGTCTCCGATCGAAGCCCTGACACTGCAACTGTCTCGTCTCGATCTGCCGCCATCCGAAGCTGTTGCGATCGCAGAGCAGCTAGGTAAGCTCCAGTCTCTAACAGACCGCGATACCCCCGGCGCAAATTCCACTCAACACCCAACACCAGGTCGATGAATCGCCACACCTATTGACTTCTCGCAACCGCTGCGATCGCGACCGTGCAAATTATTTAATCGCTCTAACACCAAAGGAGATGGTGCATCGTGACAGAAGAATTTGGCAGCGGAACGCAACGATTTCTCGTTTCCTATCCAACGAGTGAAAGGTTTCCTGATACTGCCAATCCAAAAGATTTAGCAACCCAGATTTATAAAGCATTTGTTGAGACGCAGCCCACTGAAAGTGCAACAGTCAAAGAAGAATCGCAGCCAGAGGCAAGCGTTATGACGAGCGCAATTAGAGAAACCGTAGCTTCTGAACCTGGCGATCGCGCGCCAAACTTAGCCGACTCGCATAGAGCGTTGCAGTTGCCTACCTTACCCAGTTCGTTAGCACCCCTTTCAGAAGCAAGCATTGAGGATGACGGTTATCGAAATCCCGCCGTCGTGCCCTCACACAGCAGCAAACTGACCGACGAGGAACAATCGCTTTTGGAGGAGACGTTGCGAGGAAAGTTACCAAAATCTGAACTGCTCCGATTAATTCGACAAATGGAGACTTTAGACGATGCAAAGATTCCACACCGTCAGCCACTACCGCAACGCACCGTCAATCGTTATCGACTGGGCACGGCGATCGGACTTTTAATCCTGCTCGGAGTTGGCTCAAGTGTATTGATGAATCGCCCACAGGGTAAAGGATTAGTCTTGCCCAATGCCCCAAGCACAGTGCCGACGGCAACGCCAAGTGTCTCTTCAACGGCAAAGCCTGACGCTACGGCAACTCCTCCCCCACCGCTAGACGCGACCGTTGCCAGCCGGAATCATCTATTAGATCTATCACTCAAAGAAGCGGACAAGCAGCAAGCAGCGATCGATGCAGCGCGGCAAGACTATCTCTTATCACTGGCAGATCGGCAAATGAAAAAGGATGGTACACCTCTACAGGTGTCGTTAATTCGACGACTCAACGCTCAGGTTTTAGAGTTGCGGCGCGTTGTTGGCAGGGGCGGCGAATTATCAGGCACAGCACAACAAATTGCCATCGCTCGATCGCTCGTTGGAGACGCAAAGGCAACTTTACTCGCTATTCAATCCGTCTGGGCTGATCCCGGAGCCGCACCGAATCGTCATCGTATTTCACCTGCTCTGCTAACCAAAAATTTGATGGAGCTGGCAGAGCTGGCTCGGATCGTTCGAGAATCTGAATTTGAGCAACAGCTACGCGATACTGAACAACGGCGTAAGGAGGATCGCAATAATGCCACCTTGCCCACCCCTTAATGCGCGACATGTTGGTGTTGCCGGAGCCGGAATTCTCCTGACCTCTGCTGCTTCATTGTGGCTGGCCTCAATGCAACACGTTGAACAAGTCGGAGGCTTTCGTCCAGTGCAGTCGGCTGATGGGGCTGGATATGCGGTCGAACGATGGCAAATGCCGACTTCACACCGCTGGCTTTATTTAGCTGGAATGTCAGCCTGTTTGAGTGGAACTGGGCTGCTAACGATCGTTCGCATCGGAGACGATACCCTGCTCAATATCGAGACGCTTCGAGAAGACATTCCCGAAACGATTCAGGTGCTTTCCGCTCAGGCGAATCAATTTACTGCTGCGGGGCTTCAGCTTGTTTTTAGCGTCGCATTACTGACCGGAAAGCGAACCGCCAAGTTTGTCTATCTGAGAACTGCGCCCGTTCCAGTAAAAGACGCGATCGCACAATTGGCAGTTGACCGAACCTGGTTTGGCAAATTCCTCAAAGCCAGACACAACTGGGTGACCGGGCGCACGGGAAGTGGCAAAACCTTTCTCACCCTTGCATTAATCGTGGACTGGCTAGAAGAAAACCCAGATGGCGTCCTCACCGTCTGCGACCTTGCCTACGGTAAACCCGATGAGAATGGCTGGATCAATGACTGGCTAGGGTTGCCCGTTGAATACATGCGGATGGAACCCGACACCATTGCTGCAACCGTCGAAGCGGAGCGCGAAGAACTCGACGATCGCCGTCACGAAGGACAGGAAGCCGCCAAACGAGGCAAACGTCGCATTCAGCGTCGCTCCAATCGGCTGCTCGTCATCGACGAATGGGATTCAACCATAGAACTGCTGGGTGGACGAGACGGTAAATTTTTGGAATCTGTGCGGTTCCTGCTCAAATTTGGAGGCGGCTATGGTCACAAAGTTCTCTTGTCAGGACAAACGATCGCGACCGGAGAAACCGCCATCTCTGAAGCCACTCGCAATCAGTTAGCGATCGCCATTCTCGGCACTAACGCCACCAAAACGGATGAAGTCGGCAAGCTCAAGAGTGAAAGTCAACCGTTAATCGAACGGGCACGCAAAATTCGACAGCGCGAGTATCGACCTGCGGTTGTTCAACTGGGTGACGCTGACCCCGTTACTGTGGTCGTGCCAGATCTGGCTCATATTCTCAATGTGCGGATTCAGGTTGAAACTCAAGACCCAGATTTAGAGGGGTGGCTTCAAGTTTTCACGTCCGACCGACAAAAAGAAGTGCAGAGTTTGGCAGAGCAGTACGTCTCAGGTGAAATCAACTCGCCGCTCAAAGAGATAGCGCAAAAGCTTGGGTGCAGTGTGCGATCGTCGGACATGCGCTACACCCGATTTCTCAAGCCAGTTTGGGAAACCCTGCTGGCACACTATCAAACCACAAACCTAAAGGAGCGTATAAGCAATGAGTGATGGAATTGGCGGAACTGCTCAATGGCTGGCAGGAGTTGCTGTCGGAGCCGGAGTCATTTGCTGGGGCGTGTTGCCGGGAATGGTTGGCTTGGGCACTCAGCGCAGCCCTCAGAATGGAGATTTAGCGAAGCCAGGAGATGTCGCCCAGTGGTTTGCTGCCAATATCGCGCGAGTTTCTGGTGATTTTGCCGTAACGTTTCAGCGCGATCGCGTTCAAGGCCCGGTAGCCGGGTCGAGTAACTTAGGCGGAAATGGCTACGGTCGTCAACTTCTTCCTCAGACTTATAGCATTCCACAAAATGCTGCGCCCCGTAATGATTTGGGTCTACCGATGACGCAAGGCTCAATGAGTACAAGTCCGGTGCAGTGCGCGGGGACGCAAGACAAAAACTGTGATGGCTTAGTGACGCTCGACGAGTTGGAGACTCCTTCACCATGATGAGAATTTTAGCGCTGGTGGGAATTGCTGCCATCGTGCTGTACTTTCAAATTCCGCAGCGCATCAATTGGAGTGAACTTCGGGGCTTCAAAGGAGCAGATGTCGTAGAAAAAGCAGCTCAACCGCTGACAGAAAGCTTGAAGCCCAGGGAAGAAGAGAAGTCACCGTTGAAAGATGAAAAACTGAAAGATGAAACCTGGATGCGGAAGGATTGTCGTCAAGGCACGATCGCCTCCGGGTCACGGTTGACTCAAGCTGAATACAATCGCCATCTTTCTGCCCGTGATTTACAGGCGGATGACCCCTTACTCAATGGCACGATTGCCCCGTTTTGTACCCATCAAGACGGCTCAAAGGTCTTCATTCCCGACTGGTTAGTCAAGCGGAAATATCGCCTCAAACTCTCGGACAGAGGGGATGAGGTAGAGAAAAACTGAGATGAACTATGGCAAAGCTAACGGATGAAGAACTGCTCGCTCAGTTGCTCAAGGAATACCGAAATGGCTATCTTCGAGAAGATTTTCTTGAACGCGCCATTGTGAATATCGCTAAACATTACGCGCGATCGCACCGTGACAGGCTTCAAGAATGGCTGATCTGTGGTTTATTGCTAACTGCTGGAGTCATTTTCCTGGGGTGGAGTCCTCGGTATGACCTTCAGACAAAACGAGCGTCACAGGCAAGACTGTCTCCAGCTTCCTCAGCTAAAAAAGTTGGGGCACTCCGCGTTGAAGCGCCTCATCTAATGGATGACTCACCGCCTGGCGCATACGACTTCACGCTGATTGGACAAAGCAACGAAACCAGGAATGTCCCGATTCCGGCACCCTGTTCGGGCACGATTAAAAAGACGTGGTTTCAAGGCACAACTGGCAATCTGCAAACGGGGTCGGGCGGCGGCAACATTGTGGATATCGAATGCAGAAATAGTCGTTACGGGTGGCGAATGGCGCACCTGGCTGAGATTGGAATCAAATCGGGTCAGCAGATCGAGGAGGGAATGGGCATCGGAGGACAAGGCTGTACAGGACGCTGTTCGGGCGACCACGTTCACGCTCAGATGCATACCCTTCCTGACTGGCAGCGCATCGAAGACCGATCAATTACAGCCCCCGTGATCGATCGCTACCTCAAAAAAGTGAAGCAGGGAAAGTGGGAGCCATGAGCTTAAAAGTTTGGGCAAATCGCAGACAGCCTGTTGATCTTACCCTCGACCTTGTGCTGGCGATCGTGCTGTTTGGGTTAGCAATGCCTGTCTTATCTAGCTTGGGTAGCGGTGGATTAACGATTCGCCCTGTTTCACCCTCGCCAAATCAAACCAGTAGTCACGTAAAGGCACTGAGGCAAGCGATCGTGGGGCAGGAGTCAAACGGCGATTGCTCAATTCAAAACCATTCTGGATCAGGTGCGGCAGGTCTCGCTCAAATTATGCCGGAGAACATTCCTGTCTGGAGCCAAGAAGCATTAGGGCGAACGGTCACGCTACAGGAGTTCCTGAGTGATTGTCAATTGCAGTTACAAATTGTTGATTTCAAACTCAATCAGTATTGGCATCAAGAGTTTCAACAGAGCGAAGGAGATCCGGCACTGGCAGTGCGCCGAACTGCAAGCCGTTGGTATAGCGGACAAGGGGCGCAATACGACTCTTCATCCCTCCAATTTTGGAATGGGGCACGCTACCCAAGCATTCGCGACTACACTTTGTCTGTGTTGGATCGATACAATGCTACGGTGTCCCACTCAAAACAATGAGGCTTTGCTGCTAGAGGTAATGCCTTTTGACTGCCTTGTGGCTCCACTTGCAACTTGAGTAACTAGTAAGCTTATACTGACTTTGAACCTCAATACTATTCAGATGAGCGACCTTTCACTCAGCGGTTACGACCACCTGCTTCGCAAATTGAAAGAACGAATTCGCACGGCTCAAGTTCGGGCAGCTTTAGCGGTAAACCGCGAGTTGGTGGTTCTTTACTGGCAGATTGGGCGAGAGGTTTTGACTCGACAACAGCAGCAAGGATGGGGTGCAAAAGTTATTGACCGACTGGCGAAGGATTTGCAGCGAGAGTTCCCAGAAATGAAGGGGTTTTCGTCTCGTAATCTCAAATACATGCGGTTGCTTCGCAGTTCCCCGAAGGGGTAAACGTTTGCAGAGACGTATCCAGATGAGTCAATTGTGCAGGAGGTGCTTGCACAAATTACCTGGTATCACAACGTTGCGCTACTGGAAAAGCTGAAAGCTCAAGATGAGCGATTGTGGTATGCCCAGCAAACGATCGTACATGGTTGGAGCCGAAATATTTTGGTTCATCAGATTGAAAGTGAACTGTACCGACGCATGGGTGGCGCAATTACTAACTTCGATCGCGCTCTACCCCAACCTCAGTCGGAACTCGCGCAACAGCTCATCAAAAATCCATACTGCTTTGACTTTCTCAATTTAAGTACGAATGCTCAAGAGCGAGATTTAGAGAAAGCTTTGATCCAGCACATTCGAGAATTTTTGCTAGAACTGGGGGTCGGCTTTGCCTTCGTCGGTAGCCAATATCATCTAGAAGTCGATGGTGATGACTACTACTTGGATCTTTTGTTTGTGCGACCCGTTGACCTCAAAACCAATTCTTTCGGA
>NZ_JBJPHS010000033.1:0-60849 GCF_052939495.1 Phormidesmis sp. 146-12
TAACTCCGAAATTTCACCCTCACCCTAGCCCTCTCCCCAAGGAGAGGGAACCAGATTCTAGCCCCCTTCTCCCTGGCTACTGTGTACACACAAATTCTTCTCGGTTCGGCTTATCTAGGGTTCGCCCCCTAAATCCCCCATTCTGGGGGACTTTGAACGAGAAGGCTTCCTCAATTGAAAGCAATTTCCAGGTTTCAAAGTCCCCCAAATTTGGGGGATTTAGGGGGCTGAAGCCGACTGAAACGAAGCGGCGAGCGACTTGTGTGTACACGGTAGCTTCTCCCTGGGGAGAAGGGTTGGCGAGGGCTTCGCCCCACTTCGTGAGGAGGGCGATCCGAGGCTCTACAATTGTCGAAGTTATTTAATTCTCATTCCTAAGCGATCGATTCCGCCATTGTCTGCACATTCCTCTGAGCGCTGTAGAGAATCGTTTCTGAATTGACGTTGAAGTTTTGATCCATCCAAATCAGCGAAGCCTGGGAGACAACCCCCGATTCGAGCGTCACCAGAGAGAAATTCCGCAAGCGATCGCCCTGATTTTGCACAATTCTCGGCACTCTCGCTGCGTTTAGATAAACGGTTCCTTGGGGGGTCGTGTGAATCGATCGGCGCAGTTGTTGTTTTGTGTGGCGTAGCGTATGGTGCATGTGACCAAAAGCAACCAGAGGAATCGTTTTGCCAGATTGATGAACCTGAGCGATCGCCTGCTCAAAATCAGGATCGCCATGATCGCCGCCGATCGGTTGCCAGTCTTTGCCGCAGGGGTCTTCGGGCAGATTGCCTAATCCGGTTGGGCCGTTGTGACCGATAAAAATGACGGTTTCGTGATTCGTGCTATCAGCGGCCGCAGTAATGCGATCGACGGATTCCTCAAAACTATTGACTCCACAGCGATCGCGATAAAACTTGTCATTCTTCCAAGTCGAGCCACCCCAGCTAAACGGACGGCTGCCCACCACGCTCACGCCCAGTTTAGGAAAGTCAAGCTTGCCATATCCCACATGACTGTCGCCCAATAAGTCAATCTGTTGCTGAAGGCGGTCTTCTCGACGGCGATCATAAGGACACTGCTTAATTCCCCAATCAGTCGCGTTGTACCAGGCATCGTGATTGCCCAAAATTGCCGCTTTGGGAAGGCTGAGTTGAGAGATTGCCCTAACAACTTCGACAGATTCGTTGCCAAAGTCACCTACCAGCAACACTAAGTCAACGTCTAACGCTTTAAGTGCCGCTTCGTCTTCGTGATCCCAAAGGTCATGAATGTCTCCGATAACGGCAATTTTAATCCTCTGACTGGCCACCATTCTGCTTTCCTGTCGCTGTCCTCTTCCAGCATAGGCAAGATGTCTAGATTTTGGATAGTTCTTTGGGACAGAGAATTTTGGGAGGGAGGAGGGAGGAGGGAGGAGGGAGGAAATTTTTAGTTCGTAGGTTAAGACTCAAAAATTATTCGTCGTTTGACCAGGTTGAGCGCCACATGACTTGGGCTTCGGCGATCGCTCGTTCTGTTTGCTTTTTTTGATACTCTTTTGCCAACCCTTGAAGCCGCTTTTTGAGATCTCTCAATTTGTTGCGCCAGGTCATGATGGTTGGGTCGTTGAATTCAAGCTCGGTGAGACGAAGCTGAACGGCGACGACGTGAAGGATTGCACCACTGAGTTCTTTTTTCTCGTCAGAATTGGAAGACTTTTCGCTGGCTTCAATCAAGAGATTCAACAGATTGGGAGTGCCTGCTACGGGGTCGCCTTCTGCCTGGGCTGCCGCTTCCAGGACGGGTTCGGGAAGGTGTTTGGGTAAGATGTCGGACTGTTGTAGCAGACGATTGGTGTCACGCGAGAGGGTTTGTAGCTGTTGAGCGATCGCGCGCTCTAGATTTTCTTGCCACCGTACGAGAATTTCTAGGGGCGTTGTGGGGGGCGATTTTTGAGCGTTGCGTTTGGCCCTTGCCGCATTGAGCAACAGTTCTAAAGCATTTTCTGCGTCACTAGGAAGGTTCATCACTTCCTGAGAAAACTCTGACGTGTCTACGGGAGGCATATCTGCTGGAGGCTCGGAATTGACTTCACGGGCGATCGGTCTTAAGCAGGCAATCAATCCGGTCTGACCTCGTTTGGCTAGAGCTTTTAAGGCTTGCTGAAGCTGTTGGCGTTGACTAAGCGACAGTTTGAGAAACGCTTCTGGGTAGCCTTCGGTGCAAACGTGGTAGCCCGACAAAATTAACTGCTGCTGTACGACTTGTCCCAGGGCTGTCAAATAGCCAGAGTAAGTGCTGTAAAACTCGTCCCCGATCGCTTCAATTTTTTTGTCTAAAGTCGCAAGGGTTTGTCTAATTTGCTCGATCGATCCAACCATACTGATATCAGCTTTGACAATTTGCCTACATTCAGGATAGCGGCTGAGAAGCGATCGGGATAAATGATTGGTTTCTAGAGTACTCATGATGTAAAGGCTGTTGAAGTGCTGTCTATCAGATCAGTGCTAGTTTGTAGTCGAAGTGAGAAAGCCCTAAAGACTTTCGGAATCATTCAGTGTGGCGTGAGTTTACGGTCTCAGGGTTACGTCGGCTACGTCGGCGGGGTGATGGAGTCAACTCTTGCGCCGCTTGGCATCGCTGTCAGATGAGAGGTTTTCGACTCATCTCCACACAGAGGGTAAAACAATTGAGACTGTTGCGGAGGAAGTTGCTCATCATGCAGGTTTTGATCTTCAGCCCCCAACTTAGGATCGCGAATTAAATAGGATCGTTTATTGCCAAGTGACTTCGCCCCCTAGATCCCCCACGAGTGAGGGACTTTGAACCGGAGTCTTATCTAAAAGTCCCCAAATTGGCAGCTTGGGGGGCAGAAGACGCGATCAACGAAGCGAAAACCTCCCATCGAATTCACATCAGTTTAGAAAGCATCAGGCATCCAGGGAGGCGACCCCGCAAAAAGTTGAGTGGCGATCGCCAGCGCAGCATCCGAACCCGTCAAACGATCGCACCACTGCAATTGAGCGGGCGAAAACAATCCCGTGTAGAGCGGTGACAGGCTGCTGACATCCAGTTGTAGGTCGCCTCGCCCTCCCTTTGTGACGGTTGCTTGCTCCTTCTCTACTGTAAGAATAAATTTGCCCGCATTTGCTGGAAACAGACCGTCTCGAATCTCAAGGTGTAACTCTGCCGAAACGTCTGGGGAATAGCCGCGTTGTTCTAGCGCTTTTTGCACATGGACAATTCGCAACATCCAGCGACTGTGGGTTTTGATCTCGACATTTTTTTGCTCTGGCAACACGAGAGACAACGCTTCGATCGCAGAACTGCGCCATTGAATGCGATCGACCTGCGATCGATGAACCGCCCAAAACGCCCAAAACTTTCTCACTGCCGCCGGAGTCAACAACACCCAATCTCGAATCACAATCTGGCTATAGTCGCCCTCGTTCTGATGCTCAAAAATCACATACCCTTCTGGCTGGGTGGCAGTGCCGATCCGATAAGCATGGAGTGGCATTCCTTTGTCAGCGTTTAGGAGTCCCTGCCAGATAAACGGATTGCGATCGAGGAACCCATTTGTTTGCGAGGCTTGCTGTTGATAAAGTGGGGCAAACTCCTCGACATTGAGCGAAACCCGTTCGATCGGCAAACGATCCGCTCTCATCTCAAGTTCGCTCGTCAAAACGCTCCAAATGCAGAGAGTGCCTGCTTGTTCGTAGCCTGCTTTGCGATAGAGCGGTTGGGCCGCAGAATACAGGACTGAAAGTGGGATTTCTCTAGTGTGAAGTTCTTGCAAGACGGTTTGCATTAGAGCGATCGCGCCGCCTTGACCCCGATATTCTGGCAAAATTCCCACGCCGCCGATCCCCACCATTGGCACCCGTGATCCATACCATTGGCCCATTTCTAGCAGTCCCAAACCACCGATCACCCGATCCTGATCGCACAACACCCGAATATTCTGGATGCCCACTCGACTCATGTAGACCGATTCATCAGCAGGGGGCGCGTTAAAGCACTGAGCCAGAATTTGTCCAAGCTGATTGACTTCGGTCTGGCTGGCTGGAATGCGACACTCAAATCGACCTACTGACATCGATCGTTCTCCCAAATGAGCTAAAGGCATTATCCTACGCGATCGCCTCCGGGGAAGCGCGATCGTCTTTGCCCAACCAACAATTCTTCATCTCAGCATCCGCAATCTTGGCAACTCCCGAATTTATACTTATCGCGTGTACACAGAATAATCTTTTGATTTACTTATAAAGTATTCATAGACGCAAGATTCTCAGCCATTTCACCAGTACACCTTGTAGAAATACGGAATCCTCTTTGCTAAATTTATTAAATCCACAAGGGGATGATCCGTATAAACCCTGTTAGCCTAAGTGGAAACCTGATAGACACTGTTAACTAACTGCATCTAACTAATTGCATCTAACTACCTGCATCTAAGCATAATGGGTAGATTTGACTGGTGAGATTAAGGGACTTGAAGCCATTCTTCTACCAAATCTCTTCTTCTACCAAATTTCTAAGTTCTACCAAATCTCTAAGCTGACCCGCGACCCCTGAAAGTTTGAATCCCTCACTTGCCCTCCGTCGTGTTTCTGCTGTCCACGTAAGGTAAATTTCGCGCCAGCGCTGCCGAACTCAGAACCTGGTTACCCTTATAAAATGTTGAACTCCAATTCCGACGATCCCTTTCTGCGGATGGGTGCGATCGAACTCAGTCTCGGACAATCAGAAGAACTGTTTCGAGCCTATGTAGAAGCCGCAAATGACATGGTGTATACCGTGGATCTGTTGGGTAGGCTCACTTACATGAATTCCTATGGGAAAAAACTATTAGGCTGTGAAGACCGAGACGTTGTAGGCTGCCCTTACTTAGAGTTTGTTTCACCTCCGTTTCGCGAAAAAACTGCCAAAGCTTTCGGCAACCTGATGACCACAGGCGAACTCAGAGACTTTGAGTTTGTCCTTCAGCCGCGAGTCGGGGCCGAAATTTATCTAGAAGTGAATGGGCGACTGTTGCACCGCACTGGGGAACTGATTGGCGGCATTGGCATTGGGCGAGATGTCACCGAGCGCAAGCGGATCGAAAAACAACTGCAAATGTTTTCTAGAGCCGTAGAATCTGCCTACGATAGCGCGGTGATCACCGATTTAGACGGTCAAGTTCTCTACGCCAACCCTGCGGCCAGTCGCATCTTTAGCTGGCAGTTAGGCGAGTTGTTGGGCAAAAATTCGGGCGTGTTTTATCCAGAGCGGCGGCAAACTCAGTGGTTGATTCAGCAGGCGATCGCAGGCGGATGGAGCGGTGAAGTGTTGTGCAGTCGTCGTAATGGAGAACGCTTTTCGGCGCTGGTGTCGGTTGGCCCCATCTGTGATGAGCGAGACAACACGACAGCCGTTTCCTTTATCACACGAGACATCACTCAGCAAAAACAAATCGAAGCCGAACTCGCCGCCAAAAACCTGGAGCTAGAGCGAGCCAGCCGCCTCAAGTCTGAATTTTTGGCCAACATGTCTCATGAGTTGCGAACGCCACTGACGGCAATTTTGGGCTTTTCGTCGATTTTGCGGCAACAGATTTTTGGCTCTCTCAATCCCAAACAAGAAATTTACATTCAGCAAATCAATCAGAGCGGTCAACACCTCCTCGGATTGATCAACGATGTGCTGGATCTCTCCAAGGTCGAAGCGGGTCAGATGCGGCTAGAAATTGTGCCGATCGCCCTCAACGAACTCTGTGAAGACACGCTAGGACTGGTCAGCGAACAGGCCCGCAGCCGCAAACTAGAAGTGCATCACTCGATCCAATTAAATTTGCCGCCTTTGATGGCCGATGAGTTGAGAGTGCGTCAGATGTTGCTCAACTTGTTGTCTAATGCGATCAAGTTTTCTGAAGAAGGCGGGCAGATCGGGCTGGATGTCGAAGTGCAGGCGGGTGATATGCAGATCGTCGTCTGGGACAAGGGGATCGGCATTCCTCAAGACAAGCAGCATTTGTTGTTTCAGCCTTTTCAGCAGGTAGATGGCTCTGTTTCGCGCAGACACGAAGGCACGGGGTTGGGGTTGGCCCTCACTCGCAGACTGGCAGAACTGCACTTTGGCACGATCGAGGTTGAGTCTCAAGAGGGTCAGGGCAGCCGATTTACGATCCGATTGCCGCTGAGTCATGGGGCAGTCGATTCGAGGTCAGATTATGGAGCGGCGGATGGACAGGCGACGCAGAGGTTGGGGATTGGGTGAGGGAAGGGATGAGGGAGAACTTCAATGATCTGTTCCCCTTTTTGGATAATCCGCTTCGCGATGGGGGATGAGGGGTTGCTGCTGGCGGCACGCTCCGCGAGAGGGATGATTTGAGAACTGGCCGCCCATCCACTCGTCTAGGTGCGTTTAATTTGTCTTCACGGCAGCTATTCCCTGCTTAACTAATGCTGCCGTGTACACACACGTCGATCGATCTGTCATTGCTGAGATCCTTCGCCCCCTAAATCCCCCAAAAATGGGGGACTTTGAGCCGTCGTCCTGGCTTTGAACTTTGGAAATCTTTCCTTGGTCAAAGTCCCCCAGACTGGGGGATTTAGGGGGCTGAAGCCGCCTGAAACGAAGCGATAACGACTTGTGTGTACACGGTAGCCTAACTAATGAGGGGTTGGGGGAGGTTGAAGATTTGTCGCATCTACAAATTAAATCGACACTATCTCCCGGCGGCGATCGGCAGTCCCAAAATGTCCTCAATGCGGGGCATCTCTTCTAGCGGAATCACGCGGCCTTCGTCGTCAAATCCGGCGATCTGATCGAAATTGAGGTAGCGATACAAATCATCGGCAAAGGGATTGATCTTCTTCGACACGACTTCCAGATATTCCTCAATGGTGGGAATGTGACCCAACAACGCGCAGGCGGCGGCCAGTTCGGCAGAGCCGAGGTAGACTTGTGCGCCTTTGCCCATGCGGTTATTGAAGTTGCGCGTCGAGGTTGAGAAAACGGTTGTGTTGTCGGCGACTCGTGCTTGATTGCCCATACACAGTGAACATCCGGGCATCTCGGTTCTGGCTCCCGCCGCTCCAAAAATGCCGTAAATGCCTTCTTCTTTAAGCTGCTTTTCGTCCATGCGAGTGGGGGGACAAATCCACAGACGACCCATCACCGGGGGCGCACCTTCTAGCACTTTGGCGGTGGCTCGATAGTGACCAATATTCGTCATGCAGGAGCCGATGAAAATTTCGTCGATTTTGTCTCCAGCGACTTCAGATAGCAGCTTGATGTTATCGGGGTCATTGGGTGCGGCAACGATCGGTTCCTTGATCTGATTCAAATCAATCTCGATGATTTCGGTGTATTCCGCATCGGGGTCGGCTTCGAGTAAGACAGGGTTAGCCAGCCACGCTTCCATTTGGGCGACGCGGCGCATAATCGTTCTGGCATCTTGATAGCCACGGGCGACCATGTTGGTTAAGAGGGCAACGTTCGATCGCAGATATTCTGAAACCGTTTCGATGCTGAGTTTGATCGTGCAGCCCGCACAAGAACGCTCGGCAGTGGCATCGGTGAGTTCAAATGCTTGCTCGACTTTGAGATCAGGGAGTCCTTCGATCTCCATAATTTTGCCAGCAAAGATGTTTTGCTTATTTTCTTTGCCCACCGTCAGCAAACCCTTCTGAATCGCCACATAGGGAATCGCATTCACCAAATCTCGCAGCGTGATCCCTGGCTGCATTTCACCTTTGAAGCGAACCAAAACCGATTCGGGCATGTCGAGAGGCATCACGCCGATCGCCGCCGCAAATGCCACCAGTCCCGATCCTGCCGGAAAGGAAATCCCCAACGGAAACCGCGTATGAGAATCGCCGCCCGTCCCCACTGTGTCAGGCATCAGCATCCGATTGAGCCAGGAATGTATGATGCCGTCTCCGGGACGCAACGCCACACCGCCTCTGGATGAGATGAAATCAGGCAGTTCGTGATGAGTGGTGATATCGACGGGTTTTGGGTAAGCGGCCGTGTGACAGAAGCTTTGCATGACGAGATCAGCACTGAATCCCAGACAGGCCAATTCTTTTAATTCATCGCGGGTCATGGGGCCAGTCGTATCTTGAGATCCCACTGTTGTCATTGCAGGTTCGCACGACGCTCCGGGACGCACGCCTGGTAAACCACACGCTTTGCCGACCATTTTTTGAGCCAGCGTGAAGCCTTTCCCGGTATCAACAGGCAGTTGGGGACGCACAAACAAATCGCTGGGAGACAGCCCCATTGCCAGCCGAGTTTTGTCAGTGAGTGCACGTCCAATGATTAGAGGAATTCGCCCACCTGCTCGAACTTCATCGGCGATCGCATCCGGCTGCAAACCAAACGTCGCCAACACCGTTCCCGATTCATCAGTCACCTGACCTTTGTAGGGGTGGATCGTGATCACCATACCCGTTTCCATCTGAGTCACGTCACATTGAATCGGCAAGGCTCCCGAATCTTCTGCTGTATTGAAAAAGATAGGAGCGATCGTCCCGCCCAAAATATATCCACCCGTCCGCTTGTTGGGCACGAAGGGAATATCCTGTCCGATGTGCCACAGCACCGAGTTGATCGCCGACTTGCGCGAAGAACCCGTTCCCACAACATCGCCCACGTAAGCGATCGGGTAGCCCGTTTTCTTTAATTCGACCAGCGTTTGCAGACTGCCAGGTAGCCGCGTTTCGAGCATGGCCAGCGCGTGAAGCGGAATGTCGGGGCGAGTGGTGGCATGAGTCGCGGGAGACAAATCGTCGGTGTTGGTTTCTCCGGGCACTTTGAAGACGACGACTTTGATTTCATCTGCGAGCGCGGGACGGTGGGTAAACCAGTCGGCATCTGCCCAGGCTTGCATGACTCGTTTGGCAAACGCATTCGTCTCAGCCAACGTCTGAACATCGTGAAACGCATCAAAAATCAAGAGCGTCTTACTCAAAGCGGCAACGGCTTCATTAGCCAGATCTGCGTCGTCTGAGGACAACAGTTCGATCAGCGAGTGAACGTTATAGCCGCCCATCATCGTGCCCAACAAAAACACGGCCTCTTTGGGAGAAATCAAAGGACTGGCGATCGCCCCTTTTGCAATCCCCGTGAGAAATCCCGCTTTGACATAAGCAGCCTGATCCACGCCCGGAGGAACGCGATCGCGCAGCATGGACAACAGCGCTTCTTCTTCGCCCGTCGGAGGATTTTTTAACAGGTCACACAGTTCAGAGGTTTGTTGAGCGGTCAACGGCAGCGGAGGAATGCCCAAAGCAGCGCGTTCGGCTACGTGGTGGCGGTAGGATTCAAGCATGTGAAGTTTCTCTTAACGATCGGCATTCAACGATTTTGCGGCGTTCGGTCGATTAGTTCAACTTTATCGAGGAATTTTGCCAGGTTTCGTCTCTTATTTCAGTATGAAGAGTTTCTTTCTGAGTTGACAGGCGTGCCATCGACTCCTAACATCGGGTCTTTGTCATGAACTATCCGATCGTGATTTATCCCAGTGGTGAGGGTGGCTATGTAGCTGAAATTCCAGCGCTGAAAGGATGTTTGGCTCAAGGCGAAACTTTGCCCGAAACTTTGGCAGAACTAGAGATTGCCGCAAAACTTTGGATTGAAACCGCAGAACAATGTGGATAACCCTTGCCAAATGTTGAGGGTGCCATTGAAAAGGTGAAAGCGTTGAGCTGCACGTAGCATTTACAGAACCTTTTCAATAAGTCTTGCCATTGGGGAAGTTGTTTGGCTTTGATTTCTGTAAATTCTGCATCAATGATGTGGCGGGCTTGTTGTTTGTCTTGTACGAAGGATCTTTCAAATCGAATGCCCGATCGCAGGTTCTGTCGTAACGATCGTAAGTTCTGTCGTAACAATCGCAGGTTTTGTTCTAACGATCGCAGGTTCTGTCGTAACGAATGCGGTTTCTTTGCAGAGCGCCCAACTTTGTCTGCGAGAAAACCAAGAGAGCTTGGAAGCACGATCGCTCAAGAAGTGAGTTAAGAAGACTTTAAGACGAGAACAGACGAAACCCCAGTTTTCACAAAGCTTTCGGCTCAAGAGCAACAAACTTCCTAGAAAAGTTAGTTATTTTGCAACAAGCGGAAATCTATCTCAGGGTATACTTTCTGGAATCGTAATTTTGCTAACGAAAGTCCCTTGTGAGTTAGACATCGTGCAACAAAAAATTAGCTATCTCGAACTCGAACAAGACATCAGCAGACTGACCAGCGCCTTCGCAACCCGCAACACCTGCATCGGCAAAGAAATCATCGCCAACCTGCGAAGCCACCTCACCCTTCGAGATGTCGCCGGAATCGTCCTCGTCAGCCTCGAACGCCTGATCCACACAGACCCCCTCGCCTTCTGTTGGGCGGTCGAAAACACCGTTCCGGGCTACGTGATGCGAGAAATCCGCCGTATTACCTCCATGACTCTCTACAAAAGACTAATCGACAAAGGATTAACTCCCGGAAACGACTTCAGCATGAATGAAAAAGGAGGAGTCCTACTGAACGATCGCGCCAAATTAACCCTATTCAAATAACACCCCTCCAAAGGCTGATAGAAAATCCTTAGCCTGGGCAAATTATAGGTGAGACGCGCTTGTCTTTTGTAGTCTTTACCTAAGAGCCATGCTGGATATCACTGTAGCCATCCGTGTTTACAACGGTGCTGCTCGTCTATCGCCAATGCTAGACCGACTACGATCGCAAATCCAACTCGAATCCGTCAGTTGGGAAGTTTTGATCGTAGACAACAACAGCACCGACAACACGGCGGATGTAGTTCGTGATTACCAAAGCGATTGGCTGCCCCAATGCCAACTCCGATACGTGTTTGAACCGCAACAGGGAGCAGCGATCGCCCGCCGTCGAGCTATTCACGAAGCCAACGGGCAGATCATTGCTTTTCTGGACGACGACAATCTGCCCACTCCCAATTGGGTTGCGGCCGCCCACATATTTGCTCAGACTCACCCCAACGCAGGCGCTTACGGAAGCCGCATTCTCCCAGAGTACGAAGTCGAGCCGCCGCAAAACTTTCAGCGCATCTCCCATTACCTGCCCACAATGGAGCGCAAAAAAACCTTTCGCTACGACTCCTACAAAAGAGGCTTACCCGTCGGGGCGGGGTTGGTGATTCGCAAGCAGGTCTGGCTGGATTGGGTGACAGATCAGATCGTTCAGGGCCCCGTCGGCAAAGGCTTTTCGCTCAAAGGTGAAGAGACAGAAGCGCTGTCTTATATTAAGCAGTCCTCCTGGGAAATCTGGTACAACCCGGAGATGACGATCGTTCACAAAATTCCCAGGTGGCGGCTAGAAAGAGATTATTTAGTCAACTTCTTTCGTGTCATCGGACTCAGCCAGCATCGGTTTCGCATGTTGAGATTTCAGCCCTGGCAGCGACCCTTCATGTTTCCCTTACTGCTGCTCAACGACCTTCGCAAGATTGCGCTACATTTCATTCAACATCGCCGCACCCTTAAATCCGACCTTGTTGCTACCTGTGAAATGGAGTTTTTTGTGGGCAGACTGTTCAGCCCCTTTCATATTTGGAAGAACCTCTACGAAAAGCGGAAACAAGCCCATTCAAGTTGAAGTTCCAAGTTGAAGTTCAGGGACAGGGCGCTCTACCGTTTTGCAAGTACTGACATTAAATTAGAACTCCTATGAAGTCACTCGATCTCAGTGTTGCGATTTGTACCTACAACGGTGCTGATCGATTGCCTAAAGTATTAGAACGATTGCGATCGCAAGTCAACACCGAGAATATTGCCTGGGAAATTATTATTGTCGATAACAACAGCAGCGATCGTACTTCAGAAGTCGTTAAAACTTATCAAAAAGATTGGCCTCAGCCCGGTTCTATTCACTACCTTTTTGAAGGAAAACAAGGAGCCGCTTTTGCAAGACAGACGGCGATTCAAACTGCAAATAGCTCACTCATCTGTTTGCTGGATGACGATAATCTTCCTGACGAAAATTGGATCTCTGCTGCCTACAAATTTGCTCAAGAACATCCCAAAGCGGGAGCTTTCAACGGTCAAATTCATGGAGAGTTTGAAGTTGAGCCGCCCGAAGAATTCAAACGACTGTCTACCTATTTAGCGATTATCGAACGTGGTTCAAAACCCCACATATACACACCCAAGCGGCGAGTCCTTCCTCCGACCGCAGGTTTAGTGATTCGTCGAGAAGCCTGGTTAAATGCCGTCCCTCAGCAGCAATTTCTGGTTGGTAGAACGGCTGACTCGATGTTAGCCAGTGAGGATATCGAAGCGGTTGCCCATGTTCAGATGCAAGGTTGGGAGATCTGGTATAACCCCGAAATGCACCTTTATCACCAGATTCCAGAATGGCGCTTGGAGCGAGACTATTTGATCAAGCTAGTGCGCGGGGTAGGATTGGCAAAACATCACATTCGGATGATTCGGCTTAAAGATTGGCAGCGCCTGATCGCTTTCCCGTTGTTTTTAGTCAATGACTTGATCAAACTTACAAGGCACTCCATTCAATATAGAAAAGTAATTAAAACCGACCTATTTGCCGCTTGCGAATTGGAATTACTTAAAAGCAGCGTAGCCAGCCCCTTCTATTTATGGAACCATCGCTTAAATCTTAAAAGAAATGTAAGGTATGAAACTACTGATTCAACACAATCACGTCCAGGATGAAATTGCTGGCGTTCTCACCTACATCAACTCCATCGCTCCAGAATTTCACAAAAGAGGAATCGAGACACAGGTTATCTCAACCAAAGAGACTTCTGTTCGAGATTGGCTAACTGCGATCGCTCAAGCTGATGTCGTTCATATGAATTCTAATCATTTAGCTTTTGCAATCCTATGTAAACTCTTGGGCAAGAAGATTATCCTCAAATATCACTATCTTTTTTATCTATCAATTCATGATCACTATGAGCCAATGTCTTTATTACAACGGCTCAAAACAGAATTCATTTACTCATTGCCCAAACGCAACTATCCCCTCAAGTGGAAGCTCCACACCTTTATAAAATTAGCCAGACTTATAACTCGATTTTCTACAACCCTGGTCAGCGATCGTCAGGCAGCCTGTAGTCAGTTTCTCGCCGAGTCTCACAGCTTTCCCTGGAAAGTTCACACTTTATATAATCCGATTAATATTCCTAGAAACCAGCCTGAAAAGACGATCGATACTTTCTCTAAACCTTATTCATTTGTTTATGTCGGTCGCTTGTACAACGACAAAGGCGTTGATCTTTTGCTTAAGGCCACTAAAATTCTTCGCACTCAAAATCATCCCTTTAAAGTTTTGATCATTGGTGATGGAAATCAGGCGAAAGACCTGAAAGACCTTGCTGACAAATTAGAAATTTCGGACTGCGTAAAATTTTTAGGCAACTATTCTCAACCGGACATTTTGCCCATTGTGCGATCGTCTCTGGCGCTGATTGCCCCCTCTCGCTGGCAAGAACCCGCAGGCTACGTCACTCTAGAGGCATCCAGCGTTCAGACTTGCTCGATCGTCGCCAACGTGGGCGGTCTACCCGAAATGGCAGGGACAAATAATCTGCTGTTTGAGGCAGAAAACATTCAAGAACTCGCTGCTGCGATGCAAGTATGTTTGGAGAATCCCCAGGCAGCGATCGATCGAGGCAAAAGTGCCTATCAATACGTGAGTGAACGGTTTTCTCCTGTCAGCGTCGTCGATCAATTCCTGATGATCTATCAAGAAATCGGTCAGGCTGCAATCATACAAGATTCAAAAACTTAACGATTCAAAAACTTCAAATTGGTACTCAGACAGTCAACTCACAACCCATTCTTTTCCCCTCTTTTTAAGCGGGTTAGGGAGGATCAGAAGGCGTGCAGCTTTATGAAGGATTGGTATCAGTTCAGATTGTATTAAATTCAAGAATCGCTATAATCCTCTCAGTGCTAGAGAAGAATATATGCGGCCCCTTCGGATTCTTTTACAGACGACGATTCCCACGACAGCAGACGACTGGAGCATTGCCCGATTCTCTTTGCTGCACCAGTATTTAGAATCGCTCACTGATAATGGCAATCCTCTCTGCGAAGTCGTGTCTCGCGATCGTGAATCTGATTCCCAGGGCGACGATCCCATTTTGAGTACGCTGGAGCGCTCACCCTTTGACCAACTCTGGCTCTTCGCGGTCGATGTCGGCGATGGCATTACCGAAAAAGATTGTGCTGGAATTACTGCGTTTCGGCAACGGGGCGGCGGCATTCTGGCAACGAGAGATCACATGGATTTAGGCTGCTCGATCTGCTCGCTGGCTGGCATCGGCGCAACCCACTTCTTTCACAGCAAAAATCCTGATCCGGACGCAACTCGCCATTGTATTGACGATCCTTACACCACCTATATCTCTTACCCCAACTACCACTCAGGACGCAACGGCGATTATCAGGCGATTACCCGCTTATCCCCCGTTCATGATCTCCTTCAAAATCCCCAATCTCCCTCTGGATACATTGATTTCTTTCCGGCCCACCCCCACGAAGGAGCCGTTGGTGTAACCGCCCAAACTCCCAACGCACAGGTGATCGCTACTGGGAAAAGCTTGGTGACCGGGCGCGAGTTTAATCTAGCAGTTGCCTTAGAGCGTGAGATAGATGAACTGGGCAATCATTTGGGACGAGCGATCGCTCAATCCACCTTTCATCACTTCTGCGACTACAACTGGGATACTCAAATGGGCTGTCCTAGCTTTGTCGATGAGCCACCCGGCAATACGATGAGCGAACCGAGAGCGATCGCCGACATTCATGCCTACGTGCGAAATCTGGTACTCTGGCTGGCACCGGATAGCAGTCTGTCTAGCTAGTTAAAGATTCTAAACGCAGAAACCAGAAGGTCTACCCGCTTCTAATTCATCAATGCGCTTTATTTAGAGCAGGCAGTCACGGTACTTAAAGCGTGTGACTGTAAAACTATGGAGAAAAGTTTGGTATCAGATCAAAGCTTTGCAAATCTGTCTCTTGAGAGCGCCCTCAGACAAGGCGGCTCACAGCAGGCATCATTTAAGTTTAGATACTCGTTTAGATTCAAGTACTGAGTCAGTTGGTTCTCGGATGAACGCCCCACACACCAGCTTCTTTCCACATCAGAACAAAGCAAGAGATCGAGGTCGCCCATACAGCGAGAAGTGAAGCTACGGCATCTGTGGGCCAGGCTCTAGACCCCATTGATGCTTGAGGAAGTGACGATACATGGTTTCGCGCATCAACATTTGCTCATACAGCTTGACGAGGAAGTCTTGGGCTTGTTCGCGGCTCATCTTCTCGACTTGCGTTTCAAACGATCGAATGTTGAATCTTTGCTCCAGCGACAGTTCTACGGGTTGGTTCATGACAGGCTCCAATGTAAGAGAGTAGGTTGATCAGAGAATCTTTGACTTGGGATTGTCAAGGGTAGATTCTCGACGAACTCAGTTGATTCCTCAAAGATACCCAAATCAGAAAGCGAATCACTAATCCGTTATTACAAAAGATAACAAGTGTTTGACAAAGTGACCATACTCCACTTGGCTGAGTTTTGGGAGGATAACCGTACACCTTGAGTCAGGTAAGCAAGCAAAAGGCAGTCTTAGCTCCCTTCGATGTGGCAAAACATGAATAGGAAAAGTGGACGCACGCATTGCTGAAAAGCTTACTCCACAAAGGCTTTGTCAAATTGAATTCACGAAAGTCAATCGTCAATTGCCCACAAAATCAAGCAACAACAAGAACTTACCTTGCCTGTTGCTCTGCGTCTGTGTTGATTGAGTCATTCTTTGTCGCTACGGCTCAGACCATCGATCGTCACGATCACCACGGTAATATTGTCTCGTCCACCGTGATCTTTGGCCGCATTGATCAGAGCCGCCGCCGCCTTCTCACAAGCCCGAATCGATTTAAGCTGATTGGCAATCAACTGGTCAGAAAGCTCCTCGGTCAGTCCATCACTACAGAGTAGGAGACGATCGCCCGGCTGCACCGCTAAAGATCCGATCTCAATCTGGCGCAAATCTTCTCGACCCAGACATTGGGCTAAGACGTGTCTCAACGGATGGCTTCTCGCTTGATCCGGCGTAATCTCACCCAGACGCATCGCCCGTGCCACCCAGGTGTGATCTTCTGTGATTTGTTCTAGCTTTGCGCCCCGCAGACGATATAGCCGCGAATCTCCAATATGGGCGCATATCGGCTGGTCATCTCGAAAAATAACGACCACCGCCGTCGTCCCCATGTCTGATCGCTCTGGGTTTTGCCGCTGGTCTTCAAGAATGGCGTAGTTGGCCTCCAGCAGGGCTTTTTCTAGAAGATCTTGAGAGGAGGTTGTCGAAGTCCAGTGAGTGTCTAGATAAGCTCGAATCGCTTCAGTAGCTAGACGGCTCGCTTCTTGCCCACCTGCATGACCCCCCATCCCATCTGCCACCACAAAAAAGTGCCCCGCTGGGTCAATGTAGTAAGCATCTTGGTTAACAGACCGAACGAGGCCCGTATCCGTCATCCCTGTAAAAAGGAGTTTCATAGCGAGGAGAAGGGTGGAAAGACTTGGGAGCTAAGGCAGACGCTCGTAGCGATCGAGCCGGACGAGTAGCCGAATCAGAACGATCGCGCTTACAACCGCCGCCCCTGCCATCGCCGCCGCGATCCACGGGAAGTTGTTAACAAATAAAATCGTAGCCGACAATGTAAAGGCGCAGGTCAGCAGGGTGTAGTTTGTCCCCATATTAACCCCACTCATCCGCCGCAGAATGCGATCGGTCTCTGTAGAGCGAACCCGCACTCGAATATCGCCCCGCTCTAGCTTGTCGAGGGTGTCTTCGATGCGACGGGGCAGCCCAAAGGCAGTGTTGCCCACCTGTACCGCTTGCCGACTTAATTCATTAAGCAAACTTCCCGCTTCGGATGAAGAGTTTCCATTCGTCATAAGCTGCATTGCAAACGGTTTTGCAACCTCCATAAAGTTAAAGTCTGGGTCGAGACCTTTGCCAACCCCTTCTAGAGTCGAGAAAGCTCGCATCACAAAGGTAAAGGTAGCCGGAAATCGAAAGGGTTGACCGTAGGCGATCTCATACAAATCGTCGCTAATGGCGCTAACGGACTGATCCTCAAAGGGCTTGTCCATGAAGTTGTCTAACATGAACTGCACCGATCGCCGCACCGGCCCCATATCATCGGTTGGAGCCAAAGCACCCAAGGCAATTAAGGATTCAACGACTCGATCGGCATCCTTCTGAGCAATGCCAAAAAAGGTGTCAAGCAGTTTCTCACGAGTAATGGCTTTGACCTGCCCCATCATGCCAAAATCGTAGAAAATTAGCTCTCCTTCGGCGCTGACTGCGATATTGCCAGGGTGCGGGTCGGCGTGAAAGAACCCATTGTCAAGAAGTTGATGCAGGTAGGCTTCTGCGCCCAGATTGGCCAAACGCTTGCGATCGAGTCCTGCCGCTTCTAGCGCCTCATAGTGACTGATCTTGATCCCCGGCAGATATTCCAGGGTCAGCACTCGTGGAGAAGCGTAGCGCCAGTAGACTCTGGGCACCTTGACCCAATCCAGTCCTCTAAAGTTGCGGCGGAAGGTATCGGCGTTGCGGCCTTCGTTGAGGTAGTCAATTTCTTCCCAGAGAATCCGGCAGCATTCTTCATAAATGCCAATCCAGTCGCGTCCACGTCCCCATTCGGGATGGCTTTGAAAATAGCGCGTGATCCCCTTGAGAATGGCCAGGTCGATCTCAAACAGTCGTCTCAAACCGGGACGCTGAATTTTGACAACAACTTCTTCACCCGAATAGAGTTGAGCGCGATGAACCTGCCCTAAACTGGCGGCAGCAAGGGGAATCGGATCAAAACTGCGGTAGAGTTCGGCGATCGACTTGCCCAAATCCTGCTCAACGATTGTCTCGACCTGTTCGTAGCTAAAAGCAGGAACGCGATCTTGAAGTTTCGACAATTCTTCGACAAACTCTACGGCAAAAAGGTCGGCCCGAGTCGAAAAAAGTTGACCAATTTTGATAAAAGTCGGCCCCAGATCAAGCAGCGTTTCGCGAATCCAAGCGGCCAGCGATCGCCGCCTTGCTGCTTTTTTTGCATCCGAGATGCCGCCCTGGTAGCTCCAAGACTTGTTGTAAAGCCACCTTGCGCCCAACAGCTTGAGGACAAATGCCCAAATATCAATAAAGCGCCCTTGTTTTGAGTAGCGTTCTCGACTCCAGCGATAGGCTTTGGCTTTGTGAGGCTTGGCGATCGCTTTGCGAGAAGGGGTAGCAAGCAGACTTTCTGAGGGAGCGTGACCAAGGGGCAGTTCTTCTAGAGAATCGTCGCTTTCGTGGGTCATGTGAGAAGGCAGTGTTTTAGATACACCATTGCTTGCCCCACCCGGATCGAGGGACAATTTTTGCCACACTTGTGGTTCAGCACCTGTCACTGGCTCCGCGGGGTGCTGGGGCGTGCTGGAGTCATTCGGAGAAACAGACACTCGACCTTCCAACTAACTTTGGTTTAATTATCGGCTATTGATGTAGAAATGTTGCTTAAATTGCTAAACAGAACGACTGCGATAGCGCTGTAACTCTGAGCGTAACTCAGCAATTTCGGCTCGAAGGTCGTCGATCGTCGCCTGCAAATCAGTGGGAGCATCGACTCGGACAATCGTAGAGGTCTGCGATCGCTGGGCCATTTCTGCTTCGCGGTTGGCTCGTTCGGTGACTTGATCGACAAAGGTTCGCAAGTTTTCTCGCTGTTCGGCATCAAATTTGCCCAATTCGCTTAGGGCATTTGTGACTCCCGCTTCAAGCTGTTCATAGGCGATTTCAGCGATCGCTCGACCGATAAAAAAGGCGTGAATCAAAGGACTACTCATGGGGTTTTTCATACGCACACTGCCCTGAATTATAGCTTGCTTGAACTCAGGAGTGGGGTAGCGAGAAACTGCTAATTGAGCTAATGCTAGTTTTCCAAATCCATGCGACCAAAGCCGCAAGAGATTGCTGACTCATCGAATTTGGCTACATTCCTCACACAAATTGAATGAAAGGAATGGGTTCCTGAATCTCAAGTTCTCATTCTTTAGGCGGGACGGGAGCAGTATCACGAGTGCTGCCTCCGATCGGTTGCTTGTTGACAGGGGGCGGCTCCGGCGCGGCGCTAGGAGGTTCGGGAGCGGGAGGTTCGGGGGCTTGAGAGTTGGGGGCAGGCGCAACGGGAGCGAGGGGTGCAGGAACCGGATCAGGCTTGACGATCGGGGGAGCTACCTCAACAGGGTCTTTGGCGCGAGGGGTGGCAGGACGAGGCTCAACAGGTTTGGGCGGAGCGGGTTCGAGGTAGGTATCAGCAGGAGGCGCGTTTTTATAGTCTGAGCCGCTAGGAATCGAAGTTTCTGATGGACGTGCATTGACGGCGTTGCGGGTGGAGGCTCCGGTGACAGGCTTCTCGACTGGAATCTCTGACAAGTCTTCTGCGTTTGGCGTGCCTTTCCAGTTCTTTGACGGAAAAGACTGTTCGGGGTGAAAGAGGCTGGCACCGGGGGCTTGGGCGGCACTAAAGCGTAAAACTAGCCCAAAACATACGCCGATCGCAGCCGCCGCTACACTGGTGAGTCCAAGAATCTTGGGCAGGCGGGGGGGTAAGACAGCGGGAACCGGGGCGAGTTTTTTGGCGGCAGACACAGCGGTTGCATTCACGGTAGAAGGGGGCTGTGTGATGGCGGCGGGCACGATCGGCAAAGCGGCTCCCTTACCGTTGTCGGTGGATGGCTTTGGCGGGACTGGCGAAATCGCAACTTGAGCAATCGGGACGGCAGCATTGGCTGAGTGTCCGTTACTAAAAACGGGAGGCGGCGGTGGGGCGGCAGCAGTTGGTGGGGCGACCAGCGGCAATGATTCTCTCGGTAGGAGGCGCAGCCAGTCAGCGATCGTCTGAGGGCGCACATTTTTGTCGTTAGAAAGACCCCGCAAAATCGCTTGCTTGATAGCAGGATTCCAGAGTTGTCCGTCAAATTGCAGGGGCTGACTGGGCGGACGGGCGGTTAGTAAGTAATAAAAGAGGGCGACGAGGGCGTAGAGGTCGATCGCAAATCGATTGTCACCGAGCCAAGAGGCATCAGGCGGGGCGAATGAGTTAAGGTCGGCGGCGGAGTTTTGTGAGGGGGTCACAGAGGTTGCTAGGTCGTGAGCAATCCCAAATCCAACCAAAACGGCGAGATTAGTTCCTTGTCGGCGAATTACTGTTTGAGGCTTGAGGTTGCGGTGAATCAGTCCGTTGTGGTGAGCGACTGCCAGAGCCGCCCCGATTTGCCGAATAAAATAGACGGCTTGAGCTTCGGTGAGTGCGCCTTTGACCTGGATGATTTCGGCCAGGGTTCTTCCGGGCACCTGATCCATGACGATAAAGGGCAGATTTTCTTCTTGAAAAAAGTCGAGAACCCGGACGATGCTAGGGTGCTGACTTCTCGCTAAAAGGCGGGTTTCTTCGACAAAGCGCTGGTGCAGGTGAGGAAAGCTACGGGTAATTTGCAGGCTGGGGTCGATCGTCTTGACAACTACTGTTTGACTTAAATAGGTCTGGGTGGCTAGATAAGTGATGCCAAAATCTTGATTGCCCAACGCCTGATTGAGCAGATATTTTCCGCCCTGGAGAGTGATTCCCGCTTTAAGTTCCATCGCTGTCTCTCTGCACAGTTCAAACCATGCTACCCCTTTCGGGCAGATTTACCTAGAATCAGGAACTAGGAATTTTTCAGCAATTTGGCAGAGGATGGTGTTGGGCTAGATACGCTTCTGTCTGAGAGCGATCTCTTTGAGTTACCCGCAAGGGGTCGCTTTGAGTTACCCGCAAGGGGTCGCTTTGAGTTACCCGCAAGGGGTCGCTCAATTCTCCATCCAGCGTAGCCGCCCACAAATCGTCCAAAATTTGCTTAAACTGAGGGCCAGGTTTGTATCCCAACCGTTGCAAATCCTTCCCGTCGATCGCGGGTTTCACCGTTGACCAGACCGTGACGTAGCGCCAAATTTGTCTGCGAATCGGTTCCTTCGGAGTTGCGCCTTGCGCTAATCGCGCACTCTTGACCGCCACTAAAACGAGCATCGGCAGATCATAAGGTTTGAGCAGTCGAGCGATTTGACTGGGACGATGACAGTGAGGCAGATTCTCGTCTAGGTGATGTTGAACTGTCTCTAACTGGGAGAGGCGATCGCGGCTATCACTCGCAAGTTGCAGATTTTGGGCGACCGGAAGGCGATCGGCGGGATCAAGCTGCGCGATCAAAACTTCTAGCCGCAGTTGCCAGGGAGTCAGGGTTTGCAAACGATCGCAGGCAATTAGCTTTTCTACAAATCGCAGTTGCCAACTCACGGCTTGATCGAATTTCAGATTGGGATGAATGCAGCGCAAGGCTTGCAGGTCGTCTAGCTTCTCTAGGGCTGCCTTCCAGTAAGGGGCTTGCAGACTGTATTTGAGTTCTGATTTGAGGCGAGTTTGCAAAGCGGGCGCGTTGACCCGTCCGGCAACTTTTTGAATCTGTTCGTAAATGCCACTGGCGATCGCGTGACGAATGTAGCCTTCGGTCTGTGGCTCGATCTCAAACCCCAACCGCACCGCAAACCGGACTGCCCGATAAATGCGCGTCGGATCTTCGATAAAGCTGTTGGTGTGGAGGACACGAATCTGTTTTGTTTGCAAATCGAGAACGCCGCCAAAAAAATCCAACAGATCGCCAGAGCGCGGATTCGTCAATCTCAAGGCCAGCGCATTAATGGTGAAATCTCGACGATACAAATCCTGCCGAATCGAACTCGCCTCTACTTCTGGATTAGCCGCCGGGTAGGGATAAAACTCCGTCCGAGCCGTGGCGATGTCAATCCACAGTGAATCAAAACCAGGATCTTTGTGCCACAGCAGCGCTGCTGTTTGAAACTTGCCATGCACCTCCAGACGAGCGTTGGGATAAAGCGTTTGCAACGATCGCGCTAATTCCACACCTGCGCCCACGTCGGTTGATCGATGGTAGCCATCCACCACCAGATCAATGTCCGTAATCATCACATCCGAATCGGCTAACAACAGATCGCGCACCGCACCCCCCACTAGATAAAGGTGCCAGCCTCGCAGTTCGGCTTGTTGGGCGGCGATCGTCAAGATTCTCCGGAGATTTTCAGGAAGTCGATCGAGGGTTGGAGGGTTAACTTTTGAGATTTGAGTGAACGGCTCCTTGGTGCTGCTCTGCTCCCCGGTTTCTTGTTGATGAATCTGTCTCAGCACATCCGTTCGCGTCACAATGCCCACTAGTTGACCTTCGTCCAAAACGGGAAGCCTCCCGATGTCATAGGTGACCATCAGAGATTCGATTTCGGGGAGGCGTGTGTCGGGCGCGATCGTCTTCAAATTCGTCGCCATATAGCCCTTAACTGGAGCGTGACTAAACCCGTGATGTAAGGCAATGTCCAGATCGCGACGCGACACAATGCCGACAAGCCGATCTTGAGAATCCACCACCGACAAGCCAGAATGCCCATAGCGCAGCAAAATTCTTTGAGCTTCGGCGATCGTCGTCTCAGGGCGAATTGTGCGAACCGGAGCCGACATCAACTCACGGGCGATCGGCGGCTGGGGAATCTGAGCGCTCAAGGCAGTAACCAACTGTGCCAAAAGGTCTGGATCGCCGTCTCGCACCGTGACCGCTGCCGCTTGAGAATGTCCGCCGCCCCCCCAAGGTTTGAATAGCGCATTGAGATGGGTGCCTGGGATGCGCGATCGCCCAATCACGGTCAAAACATTAGCCTCCGACTGATTTGCCCCGCGACAGTATTGGTGGGCCAACAGCAGCGCATCACTTTCAGTCATGTCAATCAATCGAGACGCAAGGCTAGACAGTCCTGGCACATAGTCCTCTGTTTTTAACAGCACCCATGAGACGGTGTAGCCCTCCATGACTTCTGACTGCAAGGTGTCTAAAGCTTGACTGAGCAGCGTTTGCAGAGTGGGAGAAAGTCCAGGATCGACGTAATGGGCGATCGTTCGCAAATTTGCCCCCTGCGTCATCAACCACGCCAACGCCGTCGCATCTCGTGCAGTCGTCTGCTCAAACGTCAGCGATCCCGTATCGACGTGAATACCCAGCGCCATGACGGTGGCTTCTACAGCGTTGAGTGAAACTTGCGCTGACCGGAGTTTTTCTACAATTAACGTCGTCGTCGCCCCAACCGATTCCGCACAAAGCTGATGAGTGGGAATGTCACAATCTGCTGCTGAGTGATGGTCATAGATTGCGATCGTCAGGTTGGGCAGATCAAACCATTCCGCCATTTTGCCGAAGCGATCGCGCCGTTGAGCATCCACCAAAGAGAGCGCATGAATGGTATCGGAAGCAATCGATCGCCGCTCAATCAAAGCAAACTCATCGCGATGCAGCGCCAAAAAATCTCGCACCGTCGGATGGGCACCCCCCGCCAAAACGATCCGCGATCCCGGTAAGAGACGAGTCAGCCCTACGGCCGCCCCCAGCGTGTCAAAATCTGCCGTCGTATGGCATAGAATCAGGTGCATTTTTCTGATAGGTTACTTTCATGGGCTGGTGATAAGTGCAGTCTATCTGCCGCCAAAGCTGGGTTTATTTATTTGCTGAGTTTGGGAGAAAAAAGATGTCAATTTTGTTTCAGATTGCCTTAGCTGCTCTCGTTATCTTCTCATTTGTCATGGTGGTCGCAGTGCCCGTTGCCTACGCTTCTCCTCGCAATTGGGATCAGTCAAAGCGGTTATTGCTTTTGGGGTCGGGACTTTGGATTATTTTGGTTTTTGCCGTAGGCGCACTCAATTTCCTGGTTGCTTAAATTTCAAGTCACCTCTCAAAATGTGCTGAATGATGAACACAGGCGTTGCAATTCAAACGCTATCTTTTGTTGCAAAACAAGTTAAGACCTGATTCGTCATTCAGCCACCCCAAAGTTATCTTCCTTAAGTTGATTATGAACGTTTAGAGTTGCGAATTGTTTTCTCTGATACCCAGAAAACCCATCTCAACTATAAAACCTACATAAATTCACTAAATTAGCTCTGTTCAAAAGTTGACGATGCCGCTAGATTAAGTGGATATCCGGAAGAACTCATCTTTTGGATGAAATGCGGTTCATAAAGAATAGATTCAAAGATGCTTTTAAAAGCGTTTTTGAGACTCATTCTGAGATCGTAGCTGTGAATCATTGATACTTAGATTGAAACAATGACATTATTTGAAGGATCGTTTGCTCATTCTGATAGTTTCCGATTTGCGATCGTGATCGGCCGATTTAACGACATGATCACCAACAAACTTTTAGAAGGCTGTCAAGACTGCCTCAAGCGTCACGGCGTAAACGTCGATCTTGACTCTCAAGGAACTCAGGTCGATTATGCCTGGGTGCCCGGTTGTTTTGAGTTGCCCCTTGTCGCCCGACAGTTGGCGCTCTCTGGTCGCTACGATGCCATCATCTGTCTAGGAGCCGTGATTCGCGGTCAGACGCCTCACTTTGACTACGTATCCTCCGAAGTCTCTAAAGGGATTGCGGCAGTTGGGTTTCAGACCGGAGTCCCTGTAATTTTTGGGGTGATCACTGCTGACACCATGCAGCAGGCCTTAGAGCGGGCAGGTATCAAGAGCAATCACGGCTGGGGCTATGGGATGAATGCCCTAGAGATGGCCAGTCTGATGCGACAAATCAAAGGCAGCACATCACACTTTACTAATGGAGCGCTTTCTCCAGCGGCTCACCATACGCTTTCTGCCTCAATGCACAGTGCCGTTGCCGAAGCGTCGGAGTAGAGTAACTCCTAAAGCTTTATCCTGACTCAGTGTTGCCCCCACTGGGTTTGTAGAGAGGTTAATCGCCTCTAGCGATCGTGGTTACGACCCTGGGATTAAATTCCAGGTTTCAAATTGTCTTGAAAATTTGCTACCAGTTTTGTGCTATAAATCTACAGTAATCTCATCTAAAAACCGGAGATTAAAGGTTGATGAGAAGCTCAAAGTTCTTGGACTCTCTCCGTAAGTCCTGAATGCGATTAACTTTCCTCATCCCTCACCGTTCTTAAGAGGTTTCTTGTCGTGGGCATTGTAGTCGAAGACGTATCTAAACAGTTTGGCAGCTTTCAGGCACTCGATCGCGTCAATCTAGAAATCAAAAGTGGCTCTCTGGTCGCGCTGCTGGGCCCGTCTGGATCAGGAAAATCGACGTTGTTGAGGCTGATTGCAGGGCTAGAAAACGCCGATGTGGGCAAGATCTGGCTGACGGGAGAAGATGCCACCGATCGCAGCGTACAAGATCGCAACATCGGATTTGTCTTTCAGCACTATGCCTTGTTCAAACATTTGACGGTGCGGCAAAATATTGCCTTTGGAATGGAGATTCGCAAAACTGAGAAAGGGAAGGTCAAAAAGCGCGTCGAAGAACTGCTGGATCTGGTGCAACTGGGCGGACTGGGCGATCGCTATCCGTCTCAACTTTCAGGAGGGCAGCGCCAACGGGTGGCCCTCGCTCGTGCTCTGGCGGTTGAGCCTAAAGTATTGCTGCTAGATGAGCCGTTTGGGGCGTTGGATGCCAAAGTCCGCAAAGATTTGAGAGCGTGGCTGCGTCGTCTGCATGATGAAGTCCATGTCACGACCGTTTTCGTGACTCACGATCAGGAAGAAGCGATGGAAGTCGCCGATGAAATTGTCGTGATGAACAAGGGCAAAATCGAGCAAATTGGCACGCCCGCCCAAATCTACGACCATCCGGCAACCGCCTTTGTGATGAGCTTTATTGGCCCGGTGAATGTGTTGCCCAGTTCGTCTCATCTGTTTCAAAACAATGGCTTTGACTCAGCCAATCCTGAGATGTTTTTGCGGCCGCACGATATTTTGGTAGAGACCTCGCCCAATGGCAGCACTGTCGCTGCTAGAGTGACTCGCCTGATTCATCTAGGTTGGGAAATTCAAGCAGAACTGACCCTCGACGACGGACAGGTGATGACCGCCCATCTGACCCGCGATCGCTTCGATGAATTGAAGCTAGAACCGGATCAGCATGTCTATATCAAGCCCAAAGATGCCAAATCTTTTCCGCTCTACTATTCGATCTGATACTATTTATCGATCTGTGTTGTTCAAAGCTTCCAGAATCCTGCCTCAAATGTGACTCAGATGTGAAACTATTCCGGAGAGCAAGGCACGATCGCGCGATCTTCCTTTATCCTTGCGGTGTGGTTTTCAGGAAACGGTATGGATAAATATGTGGAAGTTTTGCCCGATCTAACGGCGCTGGTAGAGCGATCGCGGCAAATCGTCGTTCAGAAACTACAAGCGGCGATCGCTGAACGGGGAATGGCGACGATCGCGCTGGCAGGTGGCGGTACTCCCAAACCCTTGTACGAAAAGCTAGCGAGTGAATCGTTACCGTGGGATAAAGTGCATATTTTTTGGGGCGATGAGCGCTACGTTTCTCCAGATCACCCAGACAGTAACCAGCGAATGGCCCGATTAGCCTGGTTAGATAAAGTAGACATCCCATCAAAAAACATTCATCCGATGCCGACTGATGAAGCCGATCCGGCGATCGCGGCTCAAAAACACGCAGCCGAACTGCAAGAATTTTTTCAGACTCAATCGGGTGAATTTCCATCCCTGGATGTGATCTTGCTAGGAATCGGTGATGATGCTCATACGGCTTCGCTGTTTCCTCACACAGACGCATTGCAGGTGTGCGATCGCCTAATCACTGTAGGCAACAAAGACGGTCAGCCGCGTATCACCTTTACCATTCCTCTAATCAATCAAGCGCGTACTGTTCTTTTTATGGTGACCGGAGCTAACAAACAGTCTGCGCTGGCTCAGATTTTTGCGCCCGTTGCGGATGGAAACACCTATCCTGCCCGGTTTATTCAAGCCCAAGCGGAATTGTGGTGGCTCCTCGATCGACCCGCCGGAGAGAACCTAGCAGAGACCTGAATTCTAAGACGTGAATTCTAAATAGAAGGTGACGCAAACTCCTTCCTCTGACCAGTCTTCCTCTATCATTAACTTTGGTGAATGGGGAACCTGCATGATCGTTTGTCCAAATTGTAATCATCAAAATCCGGAGGGTGCCGTTCAGTGTGAGGCTTGCTATACGCCCCTTCCGGCAACGATGCAATGTCCAAACTGTGGCGCGACCGTCCAGGCAGATGCTAGCTTTTGTGGTCAGTGCGGCTTTAATTTGAGGACAGCCACCATGAGTCAGAGCCATCCGGAAACGCCCGACCCGATCGTGAATCTACCCCCGGATTCGATCGACCTCGATCCCCTGGTTCCCCCCGACCCTTTAGTCGTTTCTCCTGAAATGTCACCCAATCCTTCCCCCGTCGCCTCTGAGCCTGAAGAAGCAGTTATGGCTCCGATTCCTGTCACGCCCGTTGCCTCCAGTGCCACTCAGCTACAGCAACAAAGCGCCAAATTGCTTCACATTCAAACCGATGTGGTGATCGAGTTACCGCCTGGTCTACCTGTCGTGCATTTGGGCAAACCCAACGATCGCATTCCGCCCGATGTAGATGTGTCTGGCTTTCCTGACTCAGAAATTGTCTCGCGGATTCATGCAGACATTCGCATGGAGGGCGATGCTTATTTTATCGAAGACGTGGGAAGCTCAAACGGCACCTATATCAACAATGCGCCATTACCTTTGGGCAATCGTCATCGACTGCGGGCAGGCGATCGCATCTCTCTGGGTAAAGGAGACAAGGTTTCGTTCTTGTTTCAGTTATCCTAAAGTCTGCGTTTGTCTCGTTTACCCACGGTATCTTTAGTAACTTCGGCAATCTGATTGGATAATTCTGGGCTAATTTAGATGGATGACTGTTTTCTTTTTAGATTTTTTCATTCATCACAACTTTAGAATCAAAAGCCTCTCAGGTTGCCCTTTGGTTTGTCTGCCTCTTCATGCTCTCCAGCGAACGTGATTACTCTGACCCTGCTGCACCCCGTCCAGTTAACGCCCGTTCAATGTTGGACTTTTGAGGATGAATCTGTCATTCGCATTGGTCGATCGACGGATAATCACGTTGTCCTCTACAGTGCGGTGGTTTCTCGGTATCACGTAGAAATCCAGTGTGACAGTGCGGTTTGGGCTGTCTTGAGTCTGGGTGCTAATGGTACGTATGTCGATGGCAAACGCATTGAGCAGGTGCCAATTAAGAATGGGATGATTATTCGTCTGGCGCGATCGGGCCCCAATATTCAGATTCATGTCGGCGTGTCTGCTCGTGCTGAAGCGAAAAAGATCACGGGAGAACGGACGCTTTCTCAGCGACTCAAGCCTGATTTAGAAGAACACTCGCCCGAAAGAGAGTCTACTCAACCGTTGAATTCGGCCGCAGTTGGGGCACAACTTCCCGATCGTAAGACCGCAATGGAGCCACCTCAGCTAAATGTGGTCTGTGCCCACACTCGCAAAACGCCCGATCTGAGATTCTGTATTGATTGTGGTGCGCCGCTCAGAATTCAGCAGGTGATTGGCGAGTATCAGGTGGTCAAACTGCTGGGACAGGGCGGCATGGGCAGCACTTATCTGGTCTGGCGAGATGGTAAGCATCTGGTTCTCAAAACGCTGAACGATCGCTGGCTGGGTGAGCGTAAGGCGGTGGAGCTATTTGAGCGTGAATCCTTTGTTCTCAGGCAGCTAAAGCATCCGGGAATTCCTGAGTGGCGAGACTTTTTTATCAAAGCGGGACAGCCGTATTTGGTGATGGAGATGATCTATGGTCGATCGCTGCATCAGCAGGTGACAAAGTGGGGTGCGGTGCCCCAAAAACAAGCGATCGCTTGGGTGCTAGAAATCTGCAACATTCTGGAATATTTGCATGGACGGTCAGTTTTGCATCGTGACATTAAGCCAGAGAATTTGATTCGGCGATCGGTGCCTACGGCTTTTCATGAGGTGACGCTGATTGATTTTGGGGCGGTGCGGCTGTTGGGTTTGCAGTCGGGGACGCGGATCGGTTCTCTGGGCTATACGGCTCCTGAGCAACAAAAGGGCATTGCCACACCTGCGTCTGATTTGTATTCATTAGGGACAACGCTGGCGTTTTTATTATCAGGACAAGAGCCAGAGGCGTTTTATCGCTATCGAGAGCAGGGTCATCGATTTTATCCAGAATATGTGCCGGGTCTGACGACGGAGATTGCTCAGGTGATCCGCAAATTGACGAACCCAGAGGCAAGCGATCGCTATCAGTCGGCTCAAGAAGTGGTAGAAGCGCTTCGAGAGATCGGATGAGAATGCTGGGCGAAACGAGTTAAAATCGTCTGCCTGGACATTTTTATATTTTCATGAAAATTGCAACCTGGAATGTGAACTCGGTTCGGACGCGCCTGGAGCAGGTGACGCATTGGCTTCAAGAGAATCCGGTTGACGTGCTGTGTCTTCAAGAGACGAAGGTCGTGGATGAGCTATTTCCGCGATCGTCCTTCACGGATCTGGGCTATGAAACTTATATTTATGGTCAAAAAAGCTACAACGGGGTGGCGCTGGTCAGCCGATCGCCACTGTCAGATGTGAGGATGGGCTTTGGGGCCGTTTTGCCAGATGTGGGTGATTTGGATGAGCAAAAGCGGGTGATCATGGGCGTTGTAGACGGCGTTCGAGTAGTGAATTTGTATGTGCCCAATGGGTCGGCGATCGACAGTGACAAATACGTTTACAAACTTCACTGGTTAAAAGTTCTGCGCGAATACTTGCAGGTATTACTACAACAGTCCAGCAGTCTATTGGTGTGTGGAGATTTCAATATTGCGCTAGAAGATATCGACATTCACGACCCCAAAAACCGTCAGAAACAAGTGATGGCAACCGATGCAGAACGGGATGCCCTGCGGAATGTTTTGTCCTTGGGACTGTCGGATGCGTTTCGCAAATTTACTTCAGAAGGCGGCAACTTTAGCTGGTGGGACTATCGGACGGGTGCCTTTCGGCGCAATGCAGGCTGGCGAATTGATCACCACTACCTGACCCCGGATTTGTATGAACGATCGACGAGCTGCACGATCGACACCACCCCTCGCAACCTCACCCAACCCAGCGATCACACGCCTGTCATCGTCGAACTTTAAGTTGAACTTTAGACCATTAACCGCTACCAATAAGAAGTCACAACAGGCAATGATATGTTTTTAGTCACGGGCGCAACAGGTGGATTGGGTCGTCGAATTGTGCGATCGCTGCGAGAGCAAGATTTGGCGGTCAGAGCGTTTGTACGCTTGATGTCAAACTATGCCGAACTGGAAAATCGTGGGGCAGACGTTTTTATTGGTGACTTGTCCAGAGATCGCGATATTCAAAAAGCCGTTCAAAATGTGCAGTATGTGATCAGCGCCCACGGGGGAGAAAGTGAATCGATTAACTATCGCGCCAATATTGAACTAATCGATCGCTCCCTCGAATCAGGCGTTGAGCATTTTGTGTTCATTTCTGTGTTGGGAGTCGATCGTGGCTATGAGGATGCGCCTGTGTTCAAAGCCAAGCGAGAAGTTGAGAAGTACTTACAAAACAGTGGGTTGAATTATACGATTCTGCGACCTGCGGGGTTTTCGTCCAATTTGCTGCCTCTCGCTGAACAGTTTCGCCGCACGGGAACCTATCTGCTGATTGGAGATCCTCAAAGTCGCACGTCGATCGTGAGTACCGATGATTTGGCAAAAATTGCGATCGCCTCCGTCTCAGTCGAGGGTGCCAAAAATCAGATCTTGCCCGTGGGCGGCCCAGAAGTTTTGCAGCGTCAGGATGTTCCTCAGATCTTTGGGCGAGTCTTTGACCGTGAACCCATTCTGATCAATCCGCCCCTGCTTGCCTTTGATGGCATTCGCAATGTAGTTGGGCTGTTCAATCCAAAAGTCCGGGAATCTTTGGGGACGTTGAGAGCGCTGCTGGCAAATGAGTATTTTTGTACGCCTGCGGAAGTTGAACGGATCGAATCACTGTTTGATTTGAAGTTGGAGACGTTAGAAAGTTTTTTACGACGCTATGTGAGTAATTAAACGCCGGTCGCCATTCCCAGTAGTATTGCGACGATCGCTCCAATTAGTGTATTCAAAACGTTCACAAATTCATTCGTCAGCCAGTCAAACTTCGACTGCAATGTAGCTCCGATTACGCTTTCTAGATTGGTTGCAATAAAAGCGGCAATAATACAAAATCCGACTCCGATCGGGGAAATCATGCCCACAGCCCAGGCGAGGAAAGCGATGGCGACGGATGCGACAATTCCTGCAAGTGTCCCTTCTAAACTGACGGCTCCTTCTGTCCCTCGTGGCACAGGTTGTAGCGTTGTGATCAAAAAAGTGCGCTGTCCATACGCTTTCCCGATTTCGCTGGCGCAAGTGTCAGAAAGTTTTGTACAAAAGCTGGCCACATAGCCCAACAGCAAGACGGGAATGAATTGAGGCTGTTGTGCAAGTTGTAATCCCAAAACGCCCAACGCGCACAAGGTTGCTGTCAAAGCCGACCCCCAAACGTTTTCAGGGCCGCGGGCACCCGATCGCTTTTCTGCAATTCCCATCGCCTCTTTTTGCGCCTTGCCGACAAAGGTAATGCCCGACCCGACTAAGAAGTAAAACCCAACGATCGCATACCCCTGCCAGCCCAAAATGCCCCAGACAATCACACCCAATATCCAGGCATGAATCACACCCGCTAAAGTCAAAAGTTTCTTAGGAGCAAACCAAACGATCGTCAGCAAGACCGTATTAATCGCAACGGCGATCACCCAGGGAGTGAGGACTGAGGAGTGAAGAGTGAGGAGTGAGGGCATCGGTGATTAGAAAATTCGCGATAATTTATTGTGACACCCCTCAACTTGGAATTCACCTCTCATGACTTCTCCTGTTTTATTTCACTTAGCCTTCCCAGTGAGCGATATTGGTCAGACTAAGGAATTTTATGTGGATGGATTGGGCTGTGGGTTGGGGCGAGAAAGCGCTCAGGCTGTGATTCTCAATCTCTATGGACATCAGCTTGTCGCCCACTTGACTGAGGAACCGTTGACCACTCAAAAGGGCATTTATCCGCGTCACTTTGGGCTGGTGTTTACAGCGCGATCGGACTGGCAAACTCTTCTAGAACGAGTCCAGCAAAAGCAGCTTGCGCTCTACCAACAACCCAAAGAACGCTTTGCCGGAACGCCCCTCGAACATTGCACCTTTTTTCTCTCAGACCCCTTTTCAAATCTGATGGAGTTTAAGCACTACGCTCACAGTTCTGCTGTTTTTGGCGATCGTCAACTGGCGCAAATTGGCGATCGCTAACGGACATCGGTTGTCACCTTCTCCCCGCGCACGGGTTCTTTGAGCGCATTGACCACCGCTTCTAAGCCTTTTGAGTCGGTCACCATCCAGGCATGAAGCGGCACATTCACCTGAATCGCCTTTCCGACGGGAAGTTGAGAACTGCTGGCTGGCACGATCATTAAATCCATCGGTGTCCAAACAGAGGTGAAATTTAGCCGATCCAACATCTGCACATCTCGATTTAAGTCATTGAGAAATGAACTGTCAGGACGCATCTGCACACAGCCTGGACGCTGAGAGAGATAGGCGACGATCGTGCCCTTGTGGGGAGAGGAGATCGTAACAAACCGCTGAACGCGATCGAGTCCTCCCAATCGCTGCACATAATATCGGCTAACCACACCCCCCATGCTAAAGCCCACCAGATCAAAGGACTGACCTTTGGGCAAAGTCGTCTCGACAAATTCGGCAAGCTGTTGGGCTAGATAATCGAGGGGGCGATCGCCATTCGACGGAATCAAATCCAAGCTATAGACATTCCAGCCGTGGGTCGCCAGATACTTGGTCATGGTTCTAAAAATCGCCGTCGTGTCGGTCAATCCATGCACTAGCACAACGGGATTGCGAGAGTCTACGGTAGTCATTCTTGAGAAAGGTGATTTTGGGTAAGCAGTTCATCATCAGATCACTAGCTTAGTAGAATCCCTCGATCGTTGCGGTTAGGTCGAGGACAGCGTTTGAAATGGCATGATGCGAGAGCTAACCTATCAGGCAACTAACCCCAAACGCGATTGCATAATCCTTCTCAAGGGGTTTCAAAAGTCAGAGCGAGAATCATCGAAGGCGCGATCGTCACGGTGATCATTGCCTTTTGCGCTGACCGTTCTGTTTCTATTCAAGACACACAACAGCTAGACATGAACGCTCCTAACACTTTCTGGCTTTCTTTAAGGCGTTGCTGATTGGAGGGATATCTGTGGGAAGTGTCCATCTTTTCGCCCCCTAAATCCCCCAAAATTGGGGGACTTTGAACCTTGGGTTTCCCGCCGCTTTGGGGCAATTCATCCCCTGATTCAGCAACGCCTTCTTTAAAATAGTCTGTAGCTGACGGAGAAATACACACCATCTTCTTGTAGAGTGCGTTTTTCTCCAGAAATTGACAGCAGTGGAATCCCCCAATCAAGCCTTGCGGTGAAGCGATCGCCCGCCTGTAACCGTAAGCCTAACCCCGCCGATGCTAAAGTACGGTCTTCTGGATTGGGTCTGCCCGATCGATTCCAACCTGTCCCAAAATCGACAAAGGGCGTGAGTTGTAGCAGTAGATTTGATCTGGGCGCTCTAAAAATGGGGACGCGCACTTCTGCTGAGGCAAACAACCCGTTATCGGTCAGCAACGCATCTTGACGATAGCCCCGCACACTGTCTTGTCCACCCAGCCCAAACTGCTCAAACGGTAAGAGCGTTCGATCCGCCAGTTGCAGATCCGATCGCACCAATAGCAGCGTATCGGGAGCCAACAATCTCACCCATTGCGCCTGACCTCGCCACGCCAAAAATCGACTATCGGGAGCCGTCTCGTTAATTGTAGAACCTAGCGCATTCAAGCCCAAACTAAACTGCGATCGAACTGCAAACACCGATCGACTACTGCGCTGCGTCCATTCTTGAAAGAATCTCAGGGCGGTGAGTTTGGTTTCTCCCTCGTCGTCTGCACCCAAAGCGGGGAAAGGAATTTCACCATCCAAAAGGGTTGCTTTACTTTCTCGTCGCGTCGCCGTTAAGCCGATCGCCAATTCCTGAGTCGGTTTCTGAATAATTGGCTGACGATAGGTTAATTCGTAGTAGCGAGAAGCCGATTCGATATCCAAAATGTCAAACGGACGCTCAATCACCTTGCTCGACGAAATGCCAAAGTCAAAGCTGAGAGTGCCATTGCGCGGATTGATCGGCAATGTATAGCTAATGTCTCCCGAATTGCTGCCATTGGTATTGGTGTAAGCCACACTCAAGCCATCTCCCAGACCGAGTAGATTAGCTTCACTGAGTCGAATCTGACGGCGATTGGTGCCCACACTGGGCGATCGAGAGTTATCCAACGTTACTTGAGCCGCAAAGGTCTTGGCTTCGGTCACTTTGACTTCGAGCAAACTTTGTCCGGGTGTGGTTCCGGCTGAGAGTTCTGCTGACAGATTTTGAATCAGTGGATTGAGCTGTAATAGCTGCAACGCTTCGAGGAGTTTGGCGCGATTAAGGGGTTTGCGAGTCGCGATCGCAACTCGGCTTCTCACGTAATTAGGAGCCAATCGCCCCGATCCGGTTACTTTGATGTCTTCTAGTCCGCCCTCGACGACGCGAATCTCAACCACTCCTGCCTCAAGCTTTTGCGGAGGAATAAATGCGCCTGATGTGATGTAACCACGATCGACATAAAACTTGGTCACCGCATCCCGCACTTGAAACAACTCCGCCAGCGAAATGGGTCGCTTGGTAAACGGCTCTGTCACTTTGGCAAAGTCTGCCGCCTCAAACACGGTGCTGCCCGTGACTTTAAACTCCTGCACCGTAATGGATTGGGGCGTGTCCTCAGAAGGTGTTTCTCCGGGCGTGGGAGCGGTGGGCGCAAGCAACTCGGCGGGAGGTGGCAGACGGGGAGGCGCTTCGGGGAGAGGCTGAGGTTGGGTTGAGGGCGGCTGTGGCTCACGAGGAAGGGGATTGTCCGCAGGCGGCAGTTGAGCACTGATCACCTGAGTCGTTGAAAATTGCAGGCTCAAACTCGCGACCAAAACAGAGAAACCGAGAGAAACCGGGTAGCGACGGACAAAGTTGGGGGACATGGCAGGAGAAAGAGTGACCAAAGTGAATGAACCGTCGCCTTCGCTCCCTTAGTTAGCTATCAGAATGATGTAATTTCCATCAGTAATTCAGGGTGAGAATTCAACACTGGGATTGAAAGTAGGGTCTAGGTTCGAGTCAATGCTTCCCTGAGAGAGATTACTTCTAACGTGGCTCTAGAGCGGACATTGCTCCACTGATGATTATATTTGATTAGATCAGAAGGCGATGTGCAACTAATTTGCCCTCATCCCAACCCTTCTCCCCAAGGAGAAAGGCTTCCGGATAGTTCCGCTTCCCTCTACCACTGGGAGAGGGCTAGGGTGAGGGCAATCTTGGCAAGCATTTCAGGAAAGTTGCACATCGCCTATCAGACTAAAAAAATAAGTGGAAGATCCCACCGTTTGGACATTCTTCTTCCTCGCTTTGATCGCTAGACTTGAGGAGATTTTTGAACGATCGGGCCCTCTCTACCTCATGCGAATTGTTTTCCCATTGGCGATTTTGCTCGGCTTTTTACTGCTGCAAGGTCAGGCCGCTCCGCAATCCACTTTACTACCAAAAAGAACTGCAATGGATCTTGACCAATATCAGTGGAAAAATCGCCTCCTACTGATCTTTGCGCCTTCTGAAAGCAGTCCTGACTATCGATCGCAGCTTCAGTTTCTCAAGGCTCAACAGTCTCAACTGGTCGATCGCAATCTATTACTGATTCGAGTCTTTAAAGAAACTGGCTTTGTTGAAGATCAGGCGATCAACTCGGAGGCGATCGCTCAACTGAGAAAGCGTTACGGCATTCAATCAGACGAGTTTCGCATCATTCTGGTGGGCAAAGATGGCACCGAAAAGCGACGGGAACCGGTTCCTACTGCGATGAATGCAATCTACCGCCAAATTGATCAAATGCCCATGCGCCGACAAGAGATGAGCGATCGTGCTAACTAGATGGCGCTTTCGCTTCGACGTTCAACGCTTCTGCTCCCCAAGCTGCCAATTCTGTGGGCCTTAAGAGATTCGCTGTGTTTTTATGATAGTTATTGGACGGGCTGCGGTCGGGGGGACTGTGATTCGTTGACGAGGCGATCGACCAGACTGGGCGGGGTGGCCTGGCGAAAGGCTCCGCAGTAGTGCATCGTCAAAACGGCTTTGAAAGCCCAATGATTAGCGGGCACATCGCTAAAGGGGTTAGGTAAAGTTTCGGCGCGATTTTGGACACAGGCTTCGAGAATCTGACGCTGATCGGGCTGAGATTGAGCGGTGGTTTTGGGCTGATTTTCGGCTCTGACGGGAGCGATCAGGGCGATCGTCATGAGAGCGGCGGTGGACAAAACTTTGAATTTCATCACAAACTAAAGAGCGAATTGAGGACTTGTCCCTGTTATATCAATTCACAACCTCAATAGGCTGAAAACTACAGCGGCGAGCCATAATGCTCTAACCAATCAAAAATCTCGTCTAGCTGTGGGAGTGTAATCAGTCCATACTTCCAAAGGGTCATTGGCAATAGGCTAGGGGTTTGCTCAGAATGCTCTAGTGCCAGTGCGATCGAGGCTTGAGACAGTCCCAGTTCGTCAGTCAAAAATTGGATGAGGGGATGAGTTAATAACTTCATAGGGGCACCCTGCGAAAACAAGACTACAGGATAGCAGACAGTTCCTCTACAAGCTGCACTTTTCCTTTACGAAATGCGTAGAGCAAGCGATCGAGGGCACCTTGTTCTTCTGGATCGAGCAAATCATTAACCAGGGCTGTTCTAATGGCGTAGCGATCGCCGATCGTCAGTTTGCCCGTAGAGGCAGCGTCGGCGTAGAGTTCAGAAATCGCACCTGGAAGGAGATCGCCAGCAATCATCGGGAACCTGTTGGGAATGTGATGTTATTAGTATCAGCTTGCGGCTGTTAAATTTCGGTGACAAGTTAGACGCGCAGGTGTGACATTTTGTGAGCGATCGAGTGATATCCATCACGTCTCCCCTTTGAAAACTCAGTAAGAGGAATTTTTATGACGGTGACTAACGCATCAACCGGGTTATATCTTCCCAATCCTGATCTGGTTAAAACGGCCACGGCTGCTATTGACACGTTTGAACAGTCGAGCGCACCGAGCAAATGGGTGTTTTTGGACAAGGCGACGATTATTAGAGAAATGCGATCACGGGTCAGTGATCCGTTTCAAATCAATCAAGGAGGACAGCCGTTTTGTGGGCCGGCCGCGGTCTTGTTTGAGCTAGTCAGAAAGCAACCGTTGCGCTATGTGCAAATCTGCCAAAGCCTGTTTGAGTCAGGAGGACTACAAGCGACGACCCGCTGGATTTCGGCTTCTGACAATCTGCGTCAGGCTAGTCGCGGCGACCTCAAAATGGGGCAGGCTGATTGGATGGTGTTGGCAACGCTGCGCGAGTCTGAAAATCTGTTGTTTCCCGTTGAGCCAAACGCACCAGAAATGATTCGCAATATCGCGGGCATGACCAAATCCTGGGAGATGCGCGGCTGGATTCGTGAAATTCTCGGCTACCGCAAGTCAGAGTATTATCACGCCTACTTGATGAATGATGTTAGTGCCTTAAATCAGGGTGCGATCGCCATCCAATCAGGCGGTGTCGCTTTGATGTTGGTCACTGCTGAAGGCATGTTGCAGAACAATCCACCGCCGATTCCGTTTCCGAGTCATTGGGTGGTGCTATTGGGTGGTGTGGCAGTGGGAGAGCGCGTCAGCTTTGATCTTTACACCTGGTCAAAAAAACTCCATCTCGACATAGATCTCCCCTCGTTCAAGAAGTACTTTTGGGCCAGCGTCACGGGAACGCCGTAGGGTAGGAATGTTGGACGGAAGACATTGGACAGGAGACATTGGACAGGAGACGTTGGATAAAACAAATTTGAGAACCTTCGATCTAAGGAGATTTCTAGCAGAGAAGTTACCAATCTTGGGAAGCCTCCTAAATCCCCCACGAGTGAGGGACTTTGAACCAGAATTTCTCTCTGAAAGTCCCCCAAAATTGGGGGGTTGGGGGGCTGCCTGGATTAACAACCGTAGCGAAAGACTTCATCGAATTCACGTAAATTCACGTCGATTTACTGCATCGGATCAAACACCATTTGGGGAACCAGCAGAATGTTATCAAACGACTCGACCTGCTGTGCGATGCCCAAAAATCGATCGTCCTCATGGCGAATTTGCACGATCGACGGATGACTAACTCTGGCGGCTGAGTGCTGATTGGTCAAATTGATCAAAACTTCATCGGTGGCTACTTTTTGACCCCAACACCAGCGTTGAGCCGTTTCCGCAGACAGCGTGACAATCGGCAGATGAGACAGCGCCACCTCCGGCGACAGGGGAGAAAATTGGCCCGCTTCAATCTGAGCCGCTAACGCCTCGATCGTCAAACTCTCTGACAGCACAAACCCACTGCTTTCTGTGCGAATGAGAGCTGCCAACGTCGCGCCCGTCTGCAAAGCGGCTCCCAAATCACGGGCGATCGCTCGAATATACGTCCCCGGCCCACAGGCGATCGCCAACTCCAATTCTGGAAAATCACCCGGTCGCCAATCCAGCACTTCGATTTGATGAACTTCGACCGATCGGGCAGCCACGTCGATCGCTTGTCCCGATCGGGCTAGATCATAGAGCCGCTTTCCCTGTACCTGAATCGCACTATAGTTTGGCGGCACCTGCTGAATCTTGCCCGCAAACTGAGGTAACTGCGCTTTGACGCTTTCCAAAGTAAGGTCAGGAACGGCTTGACGAGTCAAAACTTCCCCTTCCAAATCGTCTGTAGCGGTTGTGATTCCTAACCGAATCGTGGCCCGATAGGCTTTGTCTTGCCGCAAATATTGAAGTAGTCGAGTGGCACGACCGAGGGCGATCGGTAACACACCCGTCGCAGCCGGATCGAGGGTGCCCGCATGTCCGACTCGCTTGGTGTTGAGCAGCCGTCGCACTTTGGCTACACAGTCGTGAGACGTAAAGCCAGCAGGTTTGTTGAGATTTATAAAACCATTCACAAGCAAAATCTACACAGGGACAATTAATCAAACTCAGGTGCCCAAAGATCAGAAATCTGCACTTCCCAACCTGGAAGCAGATCGGGAATGGTCAACGTCTCTCCATCATGCAGGACGACAGCATCCTGATTAGAGCGACGAATTTCAAGCGATCGACCTTCAGGATTGATCAAGATTCCTACTCTAGTTCCCAGGGTGAGGAATTGATCGATTTTGTTTCTCAACTGGGTCAGACTGTCACTCGGAGACTTGACTTCGACCATCAGATCTGGGGCTAACTCGGCAAACGATCGGGGACTTCGGCGCAGTCGATCGGCTTGCACAAACGAAACATCTGGGGCACAAGTATCAGAATTGGGCAACACAAATCCAGCGATCGACCCGGTGACTCGACCAAGTTTCTGAGGTCTAACCCAATTTTGCAACTGAGCGCCAAACTCAAACGCCACTTCGTCTGATTCGTAGCCCGATGGACTCCTGACAATAATTTCTCCAGAAACCAATTCCATCTTTAAGTCGGGATGCTCTCCCTGAAGCATTTCCAGGTCTTTGGCGGTGAGTAACATATTGCCTCCCAAAGAGGATTTTTGAGTCTATGCTTTATTTTGAACTGGCATCTTTTATTTTGCGATCTGGTCGGCACTCAGCGATCGAATCAAGCTCAACCGCAAGGGACCCTGACTGAGAATGCTTGTGTAGGCGGCAGATAGATAAGGACGATAGCTAGGCTGATTGGCGATGTAGGTTTGAAAAAAGGCCAGACTGAGCGCGTTTGTGTAGCGACGAGCGACCGCAGGAGTCGGGCCCACCACATCGGGCGGCAACACGAAAGCATCATTTTTGGAGTCAGCCAAAGCTGAGAAATGAGTCGCCCGATCGATGAGAACCAGATAGCGATCGACCGTCTGTAACCAGGTAAAAGGAATAATCTGTTCGGGTAGCGCCGGAGCAACCGTGTCTGCGTTCCCGCCAATGATCATGGTAGGAATTTTAATTTGGTTAAGACCTGCTTGACCCAAAATGCCACTGTTCACCGGATTCATGGCAATGATCGCTTTGACTCGCGGATCAGACAGATCGTAATTGATTTGAGGTAGCGCGATCGCCCGACACTGTAACAGCAGAGAAATATTGAGCGTATCGTCCAGGGCAGCTGGGTTACAGTCCTTTTGTAATTGCTCAAAGTTAATTGAGGCACCTGCCAGGGCAAAGACCGTGTAGCCGCCAAACGATTGTCCAAAAACCCCCACTTCTTGGAGATTGAGCCGTTTGTAACGAGAATCAGACTTTGCAAGGCGAGTCAATTCATCCAGCAGGTATTTAATGTCCAGGGGACGATCGACAAATTCGCTGGGTTCTGCAACGTCATTAGCCACGCCCGCTAACAAGGCCTGAGTTTGTTTGGCACTGCTACCCGGATGTTCGGGAACGGCAACCGCAAACCCATGAGAGGCGAGGTGTTCTGCCAGATATCGGAAGGTTTCTCGATCGGAACCTAGCCCATGAGAAATCACAATGACAGGAATCTGCCCGCGACGATCGCCCCGACTCTGCGGCAAATAGACATCGACGGGAAAGATCCGATCGCGTCCCAAAGCCGTGACAAACCCTCGACGGCGATCGATGAGCTTCAGGGTTGTTTTTTGCCAGGGGTAAGGGCCTCTTGTGCCCAAATCGCTGATGCCCTGTAGAGGGGGGGCAGGTTCCTGGGTGGCCAGTTGAGCGATCGTCGTGGTGGCGCGGTTGGTCTGGGAGACAATCTGTTCGAGGTTTCCGGCAATCTCAAGACTCCGCTGCAAATCAATGCGAATTCCGCGGGTAGGAAATTTGCGAAACACATTCAGAGGAGTCAATCCCTGGGGATCGTCGGATGCCAAAATCAGAGCCGCCCGAATCGCAAAAAAACCTGGATCGCGAGACTCTGGCTGAATCACCTGCCCCAATCGTCGCAGCAAAATTTCGCCTTGAGGCGTGTAGAGAAACTGAGAGACGGCGATCGGGGTCAAATCTGCCCGTGCAACCAGGGCTTTTCGCAGGTTTTGCAAATCTTGGGGCTTGGCGTACTGAGCATAAACGAGCAAATCTTCGTCCAGTTCGCCTCTTTGGGCATAAGCTTCGAGAGCAGACACAGAAATCGATCGCTCCAGCAGCCCATAAGATAAGTAGAGCCGTTCAGCGCTGAGTGCCGGGCGAGTCATCAAAACCACGGGCAACAGTCCCCAGCCCATTCGTTTGAGCAATTGACTCGCGGTTTGACGAGTCCGATGAGAAGCGCGATCGTTCATAAAGTGCCCAAGAGTAAGCCGTGAGGGTGATTTCTTAAATTGCTTTGCAGCAGGCATAATTAATTGTGCCGTACCTCGACGCTTAGAGAGCAACGTTCCTTGAGAATTACTTCCAGGTTATTCTAATTGCTCTCAAGTTGGTTTTTATCTACTGAAAGCATCCTTTGTCATTGTGATTAAGAATGGGCTATTGCTTTAATCCTCGGTGTAAATCTCCTGCGATCGGTGGTCAAAACTACTGTCAAAGTTGTGGTGCAAAATTGATGTTGATGGAGCGCTATCGAGCGATTCAACTATTAGGAAAAGGCGGCTGGGGAAAGGTTTTTTTGTCAGAGGATACTCAAGCAAATCGTCACTGTGTGGTCAAGCAGTTATTGCCTCCGATCGAAGTACAAAAAAATCCCGCTGCACTGACAACTTTCTTAAGGCTTTTTCGAGAAGAAGCGGCGCGGCTGTCTGAATTGGGACATCATCCTCAAATTCCCACATTATTCGATTATTTTGAGCAAGAACTAGAGCAAATAGGACAACCCAAGGGACAGTCCGCCTCCAAATATCTATACATGGTTCAAGAATATATTCGAGGAACAAATCTATTAGAAGAACTGCAACAAAAAGGAAGTTTTGATGAAATTCAGATTCGTCGTTTTTTGAGGGAACTATTACCCGTAATCGAGCGAGTGCATGGGCGAAATGTGATTCATCGAGACATCAAGCCTGAAAATATTATGCGCCGAACTGACGACAATCAGCTTGTGTTGATTGACTTTGGAGTAGCCAAAAAATTTACCGAAACCAATGCAGGTAAGCCTGGAACGCGAGTTTTTACCGAAGGCTATGCAGCGATCGAGCAAATTTCAGGTCGTGCCTCGGCGGCCAGTGATTTGTATAGTTTGGGCGCAACTTGTTTACACTTACTCACTGGGAAATCTCCTCAAGCGATCGAACAGCTTTTTCAAAGCCAATCCTGGTGGCAAGAAGCGTTAAACCGCTGCCAAATCACGCCTCAGCTAAAACAAGTTTTGAATCATTTGTTGGAGCCGATCGCCAAAGATCGCTATCAGTCAGCCCACGACGTTTATCTAGATTTGCTGCCCAAAATTATGGTTTCTCGATCGCGGTTAGAATTCACGTTTACAGAAGCCGATTTACAAACTAATTCCGCACAGCTTACTCAAGCGATCGAGATTGTCAATGCAACTCCTTACACAAGCTTTAAGGGAGAATGGGTTGTTCCGGTTGATCGCCTGACCTGGATTACAATTTCTCCAGAAAGATTTAGCACCAAACTTAAAAATCACGAAACCAAAATTCAATTCAACCTGACGATTAATCCTGAATATTTAATGTCAAATCTGGTTTACGATCGTGCTCTAATTCTCAAAACAAATACCGAGCCGAGTCAGTATGAGCTAACAATCAAAGTTCAAAAAATTGCGCCACTTGCGGTCAACCACACTCTGCCCTACGCTCATCTGATAGGTGTTTTTATTGCCTCTATTCCCATCATTCCTATTGTCGCAACCGTTTATACGCTAATCTTTTCGGGAGTTGCGCTACCCGATGCGTTTGAAATCTCGGCAGTCGGATGGGCGATCGGGTGGTCAGTTTTACGAGGGTTGTTTCCAACCGCTAAACTATTTTGTGCTTTAGATAGCGTTGCTTTATTCACCGAAATTCGGTTGTTTGCAGCCTTTGACGGACTGTTATTTGGGACGCTGTTTGGCATTGTTTGGGTCGTCATTCGCGACTGGGTGACGGAGAGCTGGTACGATCGCTTTGCTCCTTTATTGGTCGCAGCACTGGTCACAAAAATTCTCTTTTGGGTGAGCTTTCGAGTCATTCGCCAACTGTTGCTCTGGATTCCTGCGATCGGTACCAGTACAGGACGAATTTTGCGATCGTTTGGTCAACGAGGATTTAAGAAAGTGACGGCTTTAGGGATTCTTTTGTTGGCGATCGTCGCCGGAATCAGTTGGGGCGCACTCTGGATTTCAAAGGATCAATTTCTGCTTTTTTCCCTCGTTGTAGCAGTCAGCAATGGCGCATTTTTTCTAACGCTAATGAGATATTTTAAGCCAGTGAGAAACTTACTTTACAGGCGCAAAAAACATCAAGAAGAACGACAAAACCACTTATTAATTGACCCTTAATCTCAAATCAATTCGCTAAAATCTTATCTAAGGAACGCAAACTAAATAACATCGACTTCTGTAGATTGGGTAGAGCCTTGCGAAACCCAACGATTGCTAGGATGTTAACGTCAGTTCGATGAACGCTTCGCTTCGCTTTTAGATCTAGGAACGCCCCCTAAATCCCCCACGAGTGAGGGACTTTGAACCAGAATTCCTCTCTTAAAGTCCCCCAAAGTTGGGGGGTTGGGGGGCAGAAGCCGTGAACAACGAAGCGGAAAACCTCTTATCGAATTCACGTGGTGTTAGGTTTCATGCTTCAACTCAACCTACGAAGTTATTTAGTTCGTGATCCTGAGAGTCCCCTAGAATGGAGGATTTAGGGGGCAGAAGCGCTACACATCGAAGCGAAAAAACTTCATCAAATTGTCGTCAACTTGACTCTAATAGCGCTAATAATTCTGCTTCCGAAAGGAGAGAAATTCCTAAAGATTGGGCTTTTTCTAACTTAGAACCCGCCTCTTCACCCACAACCACATAATCCGTTTTTTTGCTCACCGAATCTGTCACCTTGCCGCCCGCTTTTTGAATCAGTGACTTAGCCTCATCTCGCTTCAAAGTTGGGAGCGTTCCAGTTACTACAAAGACTTTTCCAGTGATGGCAGTTTGCGCCTGTGGGGTTTTGACCTCGCCCGCTAATTGCAGACCCGCCGATCGCAGCCTTTCAATTAACACTTGATTGGCGTGATTTTGAAACCATTGATACACCGATTGAGCAATCTCAGACCCAATTCCATAGACGGCGGCGATCGCTTCTGGAGAAGCCTGGGACAGTTGCTCCACATTGGGAAACGTCTGCGTCAAAACCTGAGCATTCACGCTGCCCACATGCCGGATTCCCAACCCATACAGCACTCGTGACCAGGGCTGAGACTTAGATGCCTGAATCGATTTGACTATTTTCTCGGCTGACTTTTTGCCCATGCGATCGAGCGTCAGCAATTGTTCAACCGTCAACTCATAGAGATCAGCGACCGACCGAACTAGCTTCTGATCCACCAGTTGCATGACCAATTTTTCGCCCACGCTGTCAATGTCCAAAACGCCTCGACTCGCCCAATGAGTCAGCGCCCCCCGCAAAATCGCTGGACAAGAAAGATTAATACAGCGCGTCACGGCTTCGTCTTCAGGCTTGACCACAGGTTCACTACACTCCGGGCAATGAGTCGGCATTTCAAACGGTTTAGCACCCGCCGGCCGCAACTCTGGCAAAATTCGCACCACTTCAGGAATGATCTCGCCCGCTTTACGCACGATCGCCGTGTCCCCGATCCGAATATCTAACTCAGCAATGCGATCGCGGTTATGCAGCGTGGCTCTGGCAACAGTCGTTCCCGCTAACTGCACCGGACGAAGGTCTGCAACGGGCGTAATGGCTCCAGTTCGTCCCACATTCAGGCTGATATTTTCGACGATCGTGGGCGCTTCTTCGGCAGGATACTTGAGGGCGATCGCCCAGCGCGGAAACTTTTGCGTAAAGCCGAGTTGTTCTTGAAGCGTAAAGGAATTGATCTTAACCACCACGCCATCCGTCATGTAGCGCAGTTGAGTCCGAGCGATCGCCCAATGATCACAGTAGGCTTTTACATCGTCGATCGTGCTGCACCGCTGCCGCTCCGGATTGACGCGAAAGCCCATTGTTTTGAGCAGTTCCAAGGCTTCCCATTGAGAGTGAGGAGTGAGGAGTGAGGAGTGAGGAGTTGAGGAATTAGAGCCTAGATGCAGCGTGTAGGCGAAAAAATCTAATCTTCGTTGGGCAACGATGCGGGGGTCTAGCTGTCTGAGCGTTCCGGCGGCGGCGTTGCGGGGGTTGGCAAAGAGCGATTCTCCGGCTTGTTCGCGGTCTCGGTTGATTTGCTCAAAGGAGTCTAAGGGTAGAAAGGCTTCGCCTCGGACTTCGATCAAAGCAGGCGGATTTTCTAGATTCAGACGGAGGGGAATCGAGCGAATCGTCTTCACATTTTGCGTGATCTCTTCGCCAGAAATGCCGTCGCCTCTCGTCGTCCCTCTGACCAAAACGCCATTCTCGTAGGTGAGGGCGATCGCTGACCCATCAATCTTGAGTTCACACACATAATCAAACTCGGTGACATCGGGCGCGACTCGTTTCCAGCGCTGTTCCCACAAGCTCAAGTCATCGTTGCCAAAGGCATTTTCTAAACTGTAAAGCGGTACGTTGTGCTTAACCGAATTGAACTGACTAGCGGGACGCTCTCCCACGCGCTGAGTTGGGCTGTCGGGCGAAATCAATTCGGGGTGGCGGGTTTCGAGGTCTAGCAGTTCGTGGTAGAGGCGATCGTAGACAGCATCCTCGATCGTCGGCGCGTCCAGAATGTAGTAGTCATAGCTGGCTTTTTGCAGAATCTTGGTTAATTCTTGCACTCGCTGCTTGATTTCGGGGGTTGCTTGTTCTAACGAGTCCATATCTACCTATCTACACCACTTGCCATTATAGTAATTGTGTACCACTAATTCACCCATTTTGCATCAATGGAAGCGTTATTATAAACGTTGAACCCTGCCCTAACTCAGATCGTACCTCCAGGGTACCCTGATGTTTTTCGACGATGATCTGATGGGCGATCGCTAACCCGATTCCAGTCCCTTTGCCGATCGGTTTGGTGGTAAACAGGTAATCAAAAATTTTCTGCTTTACGTCGTCTGTCATGCCGATGCCGTTGTCGTGGATAGAGATTTTGACCTGATGATGGTTTGCTTCAGTGTGCAGGGTGATTTGGTTGGGAGAAGCTTTAATGTCGTCAAAACTGCGATCGTGGTTCGATTCTTCTAGCGCGTCGATCGCATTCGCCAACAAATTCATAAACACCTGATTGAGCAGCCCCGGAAAGCAACTAACCAGCGGCAAATCACCATACTGTTGCACCACTTCGATGTCCGGATGCTGACTACTGGCTTTGAGTCGATGCTTGAGAATCATCAGCGTACTGTCTAGTCCTTCGTGCAGATCTGCCGCAACTTTGACCTCCCCATCTGTTCGAGAAAAAGTTCTCAACGACACACTGATATTTTGAATGCGATCGACACTCTCTTTCATTGATTTCAGCATTTTGGGCAAATCTTCGAGCAGGTAATCTAGCTCAATTTCTGCCGCATGGTCTGCGATTTCTGTTTCAGACGCTTGTTGTTGATAAAGCTGCAAATGCTGCATGAGATCTTGTAGATAAGTGCCTGCATGAACCAGATTGCCTCTAACGGCTCCGACGGGATTGTTGATTTCGTGGGCAACCCCTGCCACCAATTGCCCCAGAGCCGACATTTTTTCACTCTGCACTAGTTGTAGTTGAGAATCCTGGAGTTTGGTCAGTGCCTCGGATAGCTCGATCGTTCGTTCGGACACCCGCTGTTCGAGTGCCTGGTTGAGGTGACGCAGCTTTAAGTGCATCTGGACGCGGGCCAGCACTTCTTCTCGACGAAAAGGTTTGGTGATGTAGTCTACCGCGCCGAGGCTAAATCCTTTTACTTTGTCGGTTACGTCCGTTAGCGCTGTTGTAAAAATAACTGGAATAGTTTGAGTGTGTTCTGAGGCTTTGAGGCGACGACAAGTTTCAAATCCATCGATTCCCGGCATCATCACATCGAGCAAAATCAGATCCGGCGAAACGGCTTGTAGCTTGGCGATCGCGCTTTCTCCATTCTTGGACACCAGCACCCGATAGCTGGCTTCTTGCAACACATCAAACAGCACTTTGATATTGGTTGAGTTATCGTCTACAACAAGAATCAGGGCTTGGTGAATGGACATGGGTCGAAGTAGATAAAGAGACAAAGAGTAGAAACAAAAGGACTGCGATCGCTAGAAGTTCACTCAGTTCACTGCGCTTTAGACAAACTGCTGAACTCGTTTGAAGATGGCTTCTTCGTCCATTTCATCCGCCAGTTGTAGAATTTGTTCAGAAAAAGCCTGGTAAGTGGGATCGAGTGATTGTAGTTTGAGGGCTGCCTGCTGGATTGCGTTGATGTCACCGATGAGAGCCGCCCCATAAAGATCTGCCAGTTCTTCGCGCGTGGGAATGGTCGAGGACTCAAGCGGCGGATTGACTGGTTTCAACACGGTTGTCTCTTCATAGATCCACGTCAAATAGAGATGGCGCTGAAGCTGCTCAAACAACTCTTCTGACTGCACAGGCTTGGGGAGAAAATCATTACAGCCTGAGTCCTGACTTTGTTGACGATCGAAGTTAAACACACTGGCAGAAGACGCAATGATCGGCACGGTTTGAAAGTTGGGCAACGACCTCACCTGCTGCGCCATCTCAAAACCCGTCATCACAGGCATCACCAAATCCGTGAGAATCAGATCGGGGGGTTGAGCGATCGCTTGATTCAGTCCTTCTTGTCCGTTGGCGGCTTCTATGAGGTCAAATCCTAGCGGAGCCAGGAGATTGAGAATGACAGAGCGATTTTCCCAGCGATCGTCCACGACGAGAATCGTTTGTCTGCGTCCCTGGTAGCCCACGATGTTGTGACTCGCTTTGCCGTCGGTTTCAATCCATTGGTCTGATTCGGGTAGCTCGACATCAAACCAAAATCTGCTGCCCTGTCCCGCAATACTTTCGACCTGAATTTGGCTGCCCATCAGTTCTACAATTTGCTGACTGATAGCGAGTCCGAGTCCGGTGCCTTCGGCCATGCGCTGTTTGTCGCCCACTTGCTCAAAGGGCAAAAAGATTTTCTCGATCTGTCGGGGAGTCATGCCCACGCCCGTATCTTCGATCTGAAAGCGAATTTTTGGAACGTCCGCCTCCGAGGGTTCAGACGATTTGGGAGACTCTCCGACTACGCCCACTTTGAAGGTGACTTTGCCACGATCTGTAAACTTAATCGCATTCCCCAACAGATTGATCAACACCTGACGCAACCGTTTCTCATCGGCAAAGACGGCTTTGGGTAGTTGATTGAGCACTTCGTAGGTAAACGCAATTTCTTTTTGCTCGGCCCGAATGCGACAGATTTCAACAATGCTTGTGAGGAAGGAGTCGATCGAGAAATCTTTGGCAGACAGTTCGAGCTTGCGGGCTTCGATTTTAGACAGGTCAAGAATGTCATTAATCAACGTCAGCAAATGTGAACCGCACTGATGAATGATGCTGATGCCGTCTTTTTGCTTGACGGTCGCCGTTTTGTCACGCTGAAGAATCTGGGCATAGCCCAAAATGCCGTTGAGTGGAGTCCGAAGCTCATGGCTCATATTCGCCAGAAAATCACTCTTGGCACTGTTGGCGCTGTCGGCGGATTCTTTGGCTTGTTTGAGTTCCAGAGTGCGCGCCTCGACCCGAATTTCTAACTCCTCAAACGAGGATCGTAGCTGGGTTGCCATCTGGTTAAACGAGTGGGCCAGGGTTTCGAGTTCGCCAATTCCTTTGACCTCGACGGGTTGAGCCAATCCGGTCTTGGTGCCATCAGCGACGTGTGAGGCCAGGGCTTCGGAGGCTTGACTGAGTTGCAAAATGGGTCGGGAAATCCAGCGAGAGGTGTAGATGCCCAAAACAGTCGCCACGCCCAAAGCACCCAGAGACAGCAAAATCGTGGTGCGCGTGTTGGCGTTGATCTGTCCCATAAAATCAGCTTCGGGAACCGCCACGATTACCAGCCAATCCAATCCCCAGCGATCGCGCCACGGACTCACTTGCACAAACTGCCGCTGACCGTTGAGCAAAAATTCAAATTGCTGGCTGTCCTGCACTTTATTGAGGTCACTAAGACGCGCGACCAACTGCTGACTGGCTGCCTGAATGAGGGGATCACCCACGTCGATCGCGCTAAGTCGCTGCGGTTTGTCGTTAACAATGGTGAAAGGCTGCTCGGTGCTAGAAGCGGCTACCAATAAGCCATTGCGCTCTAAAATAAAGGCTTTGCCAGACGGACTGATTTTAAGCTGACGTAAAAAGTCACTCACTTGAGAAAGACGCTGCTCAACGCCGATCGCTCCGATCAGATTCTGGTTGCGATCATAGACAGGGCGACTGGCGGCGATCGACAGCGGATAGGGAGCCGTCTCCCACTGATAGATTGCGCTCCAAACGGGTTTCTTAGCTTCAAATGCCGCTTTGTACCAGCCTTCTTTTTGAAAGGCGTAGTCTTTGGCGATGTCGGCTAACTTGATGCGATTTCCCTGACTGTCTGCGTCGTAGGTGTAGAGGTCGCCATTTTGATGCTGCCGAGGCGAGACTTCGTTGATGGAGACGCGATCGTTGTTGAAGAAGTATCCAGCGGCAGCAAACTCTCCTGTCTTGGAGCCGTAGAGAATGTAGCCTATATCAAAACTTTGCATCTGTTTCCAGAAGAACTGACCCAGCGTTTTTGAGTCCTGAGTGTCGAGTAGCTTAAGGTCGATCGCGTCTCCGTTGGTTTGGGCAACTTTGTGAGGAGTGGCTAAATAGCTGTCAAGATGCTGATCGACCAGGTTGTTCACCTTGTTCATCATCTGGTGCGCCAGGTCATTGACGGCTTGCTGTCCGTTTCTAAAGGAAAAATATCCCACTAGCCCAACCGCCGTAGAAGTCTGCAACAGAAACGGTATAACTAAAACAAAGCGAAGGGGAAATTTTTGGGGAAGTCTGAAGCCCATGATGGCGCAAGCTATATTTTGTAAGCCAGTGTGCCCAGTGGATCTTGATTCATACCAAATTCATCTGAGGCGATGCGGTTGCAAAATTTGTAGAATCGAGTATTCTGCCTGGTAGATATGTACTTGTGGTGTTAACGATGCAGGTTTGGTTAGCGAGTTTTTTTGTGCTGTTTGCCCTATCAGAACTGTTTCAGTGGATGAAGCATCTTTCGCTGCCGCTGCCCGTATTCATTTTGGGTGGAGCCTTTCTAGCGATCGCCTCTAACTACGATCGACGCGCTAGTTTTCCGTTTAACTTGCTGCCTGATGAGTTTTTGGATGCGTCTGTGTCAGAACCGATCGAACTTGACCCCCCCAAGGCGCCGCGGCCAATCTCCTTTACCATTCGTAAGCCAGAGAGAGAGCAAGTTGAGTGATCAATTCAGAATTCTGTACCCTTTGGCTTTATTAAATTCACGTTCCTTGGCCGCTAAAGTTTGAGCATGTTCCCTTGAGGTCACACAATAGGAGTAGCATGTTGACCTTGTAATTTCTAACGCTATGTCTCTTCGATCAAAGTCTCTTCGATCAATCCCTCGCCTTTTGACGGTTTTGTTTTCGCTGGTGACGATCGTCTGCCTCCTGTTTCCGCTTCCGGCGATGGCTGGCTTGACCGACGATCGCTATGATGGTGACATTTTTGCGCTCTACGCCGGAAATGGGTCTCTCGTGCCGCCCAAGATCTCGCTGGCAGACTCGCTCAAGCAAAAAAAACCGACTTTGCTGGTGCTGTATACCGACGACAGTAGCGACTGTAAGCAGTATTCGACCGTTGTTTCGCAGTTTCAAGCGTTTTATGGTCGAGCGAGTGATATTCTGGCAATTCGCATCGATTCGTTGCCGATCAAAGACAAATATGAGCCGACCGAAGCGGGCTACTATTACAAGGGCTACGTGCCTCAGACGGTTGGGTTTGACCAGTCTGGTAAGGTGGTTTTGAATGAAACGGGGGAGATTCCCTACGAGCAAATTGACGATGCATTTCGCAAAGTGTTTGACCTATTGCCGCGAGAAGAATCCGTTCCTTTAAAACGTCGCCAGGTCAACGAAGTCAACACCGAACTCGTGCCCCCCGCTCCTGCCAAAAAATAGCCTTCTCAAAACTTTCTCAAAACTCGTATGTCTCGCAAAATTATTCAAACAGATTCCGCGCCTGCGCCTGTGGGCCCTTACAATCAAGCGATCGCCGCCCAAGGTCAGATGGTCTTTGTCGCGGGTCAGATTGCTCTTGATCCAATGACGGGTACGATCGTTGGCGAAGGCGATGTTGCCAAGCAAACCGAGCGCGCCATGAACAGTCTTAAAGCCATTTTAGAAGCGGCGGGAGCAACCCTCGAAGATGTGGTCAAGACGACGGTCTTTTTGGCAGATATGAATGATTTTGCCGCCGTGAATGCGGTTTATGGTCAATATTTTGATGAGGCGACGGCTCCCGCTCGTGCCTGTGTCGAAGTGTCTCGCTTGCCCAAAGATGTCTTGGTCGAGGTGGATTGTATTGCCGTGATTTCAGAATAAGCTTGCAGTCAGGCTCTGTAAGGCTTGTAGCCCTTTGAGAGAACCGCGAATTAGACGAGTGGCGGCGATCGGTTGCTTGATCAGTCCCATCGCTAAAGGCAGTGGTTGGAGTCGTCCTTCTGAGTCGATCGCGCCTGACAAATCGGGCAAATCGTACTCACTATCGTCACTCACCACCCGCAGCATTGAAATGGACGCACCCGGCAACCCCTTGAGAATGGCGATCCCTTCCATATCGACGACAGCGGATTGGTGAAGCTTGCCTAAGTTGCGTTTTTCGATCGCTGAGGTGAGAATGCGATCGCTGGTCAACCCTCTGACCGGAGGGGCAATTTTCTCAAATTGAGAAGCGTCACACGTCCAAATTGTCCCCGACTGATCCACGCATTCACGATAGAGAACCACATCGCCAACTTGAAACTGGGCCGTCAAACTGCCACACAGCCCCATGACCAAAATGTCGGATTGAAGAGGCTGCCAGGTTTGTAAAAAACGAGTCACAGGCTCAATGCCCACCGGAATCGGCACCACTTGAGGCGGACGGGCCGTGCGCTTGACTCCCCGACAAACCGCTTGATATTCTGCACCTTGAGGAACGAGAATCAGCAAATCAACCTCCCGTTTGAGAAATCTAAGCTCTGCGTCGGAGAACTTCTAAAAGCGTGGTTAACGATCGGGGAATCGGGGCGATCGCTTCGACCCATTCTTGAGTCACGGGATGAATTAATCGTAACCGCCAAGCGTGGAGGGCCTGACCGGGGAGGTTCACGCCGATCGACCGTCCTGACCCGTAGACCTGATCGCCGACAATAGGATGCCCGATGAAAGCGCTGTGTACTCGAATTTGATGCGTCCGTCCTGTTTCTAGCTCAAAGTGGATGAGGGTGTAGTTGCCGATGCGTTCTTTGATGTGCCAGTGAGTGATTGCCCGCCGTCCGCCTTTTTCTTCAGGAATGACGGCCATTTTTTGGCGATCGACGGTGTGCCGTCCAATGGGCTGATCGACGGTTCCGTTGTCTGTGCTGGGTGCGCCGTAGACGATCGCCAGATAATCTCGTCGAGCCGTTTTGACGCGAAATTGGGATTGCAAATGGTGAAACGCCTGTTCGGTTTTGGCGACGGCGATCGCGCCTGTGGTGTCTTTATCTAATCGATGTACGATTCCAGGACGCTGGATGCCATTGATTCCCGGTAGCGTTGAGCAATGTGCTAACAGAGCATTCACCATCGTACCAGTTTCGTGTCCCGCAGATGGATGCACAACCATTCCCGCAGGTTTGTTGAGAATCAGTAACGAGTCATCTTCGTAGAGAATGTCGAGGGGAATGTTTTCGGGTAATAACTCTAACGGTTGGGCTTCAGGAATCTCGACCTGGATGCGATCGCCCTCTCTCACTTCGGTTTTTTTGGAGGTGCAAACTTTTCCGTTGACCTGCACGAGTCCTTGTTCGATCAGTTTTTGGACGCGCGATCGAGATAAATCTGCCAACTCATCTGCGAGGTAGCGATCGAGGCGATCGGTCGTTTCTTCAACCTGAATTTCGGTCAATAAGGACATGTAACTTTGAGCATGGGACGGTTTGAGCTATCTCACTTCTATGCTAGTTTCTAATTCTGCGGTTTATCACACTTTTTGAATCAGCGATCGTCCTAGCAATCCCTGCGGTCTGAGCAGCAACATGAGGAAGAGAATGCTAAACGCGACGGCATCTTTGTAAGCAGAATAGTCGCTTGGAACGAAGGCCTCGACTAAGCCGATCGCTAACCCTCCGACGACTGCTCCCGGAATGCTGCCCAACCCGCCCAACACGATCACCGCCAACCCTTTGAGACCAAATCCAATGCCAAAATAAGGGCCGGCAATGCTGACACTTGACCCGACGAGCGTGCCTGCCATGCCGCCTAAAAATCCGCTGACAAAAAACGTGAGGACGATGAAGCGATCGGGATTGATGCCCAACAAACTAGCGGTCGTCTGATCTTCAGCAACGGCTCGCATCGCTTTACCATACTTCGTTCCATTGATCAGATAAGTCAGAATGCTGAGAACAATACCCGACACTAAGAAGATTACGACTTGCACACTGCGAATCGGAATGGGATTGCTATCGGTGCCAAAGTTAATCGCTGGCGGCAAGTTTCCGTAAGTATCTGGGGGAAAGGTGTAGATTTCTGCGCCGACCAGATATTGAATCAGATTCACAATCACAACGGCAACGCCCAAACTAGAAACCACGGTCAGCAAAGAATCAGCTTTTCGACGACGCAAGGGACGGAAGGCAAATCGTTCGATGATTACGGAGACGATGCCAGCGATCGCACTTCCCAAAATAATCGCTAACCAAAACGGCAACTTGATCGGCAACACCAAATTTGCAAATAATCCATTGAATCCGAATGCACCACCCATCAGGGCATAAGTAAAGTAAGCACCCAGCGTAAAGATAGCCCCGTGAGCAAAATTGATAATGCCTAAAATCGAAAAAACTAACGTATAGCCCAATGCAAAAATGGCGTAGATGCTGCCGATCGACAATCCATTGAGGAAATTCTGTAAAAATATTGTGGCATCCATATAAACACTAACAAATGTGAGTTCGATGAATCTCTTCGCTTCGGTTACAGATCCGGGTTGCCCCCTAAATCCCCCACGAGTGAGGGACTTTGAATCGAGAAGCTTGTCTTAAAATCTTGTCCAAAAGTCCCCCAGAATTGGGAGGTTGGGGGGCAGAAGCCCAAAACAACGCAGCGGAAAAGCTTGATCTTAACCAAACTGCTGGATTGCAGGAAGCAACACCAAACCGAGAATCAAGCTTACCAGATTCATCAACAGACTTAGAGTGAGAACCTGGGCAAAGATGAGACGCTTTTGACTCAATCGATCAATCAGCCATGCCTCCCATCCCACAGCAAAAATTTCAGAGGCAGGCAGCGTGATCAGAGAAGGAACGCCCATTGCCGGGGGCAGTGATTCGCCATATCCCAAGAAGATAGCGACGACAAAGCCGATCGCTAACACCACAGGCAGCGAAAGTAACCAGACCAAAAACACTTTTTGCAGCGTTCTAATGGTAATTTCTGAACGGGTGGCTAGAAAAATGCTGAAACCGATCGCAATCAGCAAGCTCAAGACTCCAAATACTCGTGTCGTGGTGTATTGAAACGGCTGCAACGCTGGAAAGAAAAACCAGACGACTGGAAAAGTTAATAGATTGATGAATGCGATCGCAACTAAAATTCTCATCACTAATCGCTCAATCTTCAATCTCCACAGGCACAAGGCCGCCAAACTTAACTCTGCGATCTGAGTCAAACCCAGGGCAATTCCAAACATTTCCCAGCGAGTCGGCTTCATGGGGGCGCGATCGACTTCAATCGTCAAGTCATCAGGCTGCACCGTCACGCTCAAACGTTTGGGATAGCCCACCAGCGGATTCTGAAGATCTAAGGGGAAGGCGGGGGTTGTTTTGGTGCGATCGTCAAATTGAGCCACCAATTTGTAATAAGGGCCGGTCGATCGCTGGCTAAACTGCGATTCTGCATAGAGGCAAGTGTTTTGCACACAATCAAACCGATGCGGAGCGCTGAGAATGGGACTCGACTTTAAACAATCTTCTCCGGTACAGATTCCTGTATTCATTAACAAGATGGGACGATCGCATGTCTTCGTCGCACATTCTACAAACTGGGCACCCTCGACGTTGACCGCTTTGGCATCTCGACCTTGAAACGTCATCCAAAAATAAGACGGGGGTGCAGGCGCATTAGCATCCGCGCTCGTCGTCATTAGCAGCAAACTGGCTATCAACGCTAGAAATCCCTTCAAACAGCCCGTCCACGATCGCGTCATCTCTAGCCATCCAGCCGCATATTGACACTGTGATTGTAGGCGATCGCTTGTCGAGAATTTGTCAAATCCGGTTGTCATTCATCTTCTAAACAACCCTCGATCGCTTCATAGAGGTTTTGCAGTAGCTCTTCAAAGGTATCTCCTTGGGTAGCGCAACCTGGAATGGCTGGCACTTCTGTCCAAAATCCTCCCGCTTCTGCCTCATGAATGACCACTTTAGTTTTCATCAGATGCCTCAACTTCAGGTTTTCTCAAGAGGAAGGATTTGGACGGTAATCTTAGCGTTTTCAAGTCAGATGTCGATCGCCCCTACAAAGAATCATACCCCTGTCAGACAGACCGTAGACCGATAATCAGACGTGAATTCGATGGGAGTTTTTCGCTTCGGTCTTCAGCGCTTCTGCCCCCCAACCCCCCAATCTGGGGGACTATTAGATACGATTCTTCGTTCAAAGTCCCTCACTCGTGGGGGATTTAGGGGGCTGCCCGGATTTGTAACGGCAGCGAAGGATTTCATCGAATTCACGTTAAATCTAGTCTGCGAAGGTAAACTTCGTTCTTCTAGGCGCACATTCTATTCGCCCTCATCCCTCATCCCTCTCATCCACTCTCATCACCACCAGCGTCATATCATCTGCATTGTGATTGCCCACGCCGATAAACTGCTGAACGCGATCGAACAAATACTTCAAAATCAACTGCGGATCACTGTAATTGCGGCAGGCCCACCGAAACGCATTGGTCAGATTCTCTTCATCAAATCTGCGTCCATATTGATTGGCAGCATCCGTAAAGCCATCCGTGTAATAGATCAGCGTGTCACCAGGATTAAGCTGCACCTGAGCATCTTGATACTGAGTTTCGGCATCCAGTCCAATCAGCATTCCCAACGTGTCGAGCCGCTTGATTGCGTCATTTTTAGCTTGCCAAAGTAGCGGCGGATTGTGAGCCGCATTGCTGTAAGAAAGAATTTGCGTCGTCGGATCGTATTCCGAATAGAACAGCGTCACAAATCGGTTGGAATTTTCTAAATCAGAATACATCACCTGATTGAGATGCTGCAAAATTCGCGCAGGCGAGTGACCGTTCAGCACTTCTGCCCGCAGCATTCCCCGCGTCATCGTCATGATCAGCCCAGCCGGAACGCCCTTGCCCATCACATCGCCGATCGTCACACTCCACCGCCCCGATGCATTCTCCACATCAGACTTGCGAACCTGCCCATAATCCGCCGGAATAAAGTCGTAATAATCGCCGCCCACCCGACTCGCTGTTTTACACATGGCAGCCAACTCAATCCCCTGAATTTTGGGACACTGACGCGGCAACAGACGCAGTTGGATATCGGCTCCAATTTCTAGTTCACGATCGAGCCGTTCTTTTTTGCGAAGTTCAACCGTCAACTCATCGTTTTCAATCGCCACCGCCGTCTGATCGGCCACAAGTCTCACAAGTTTTTGCCGCGTTTCTGTCCAGGAATAATCGGGATCGCGACTGAACACATACAGCCGTCCCCGTTCGCTATTTTTGACCAAAATCGCCGTCCCAAAAATCTGAATGTCTGATCCCAGATGACGGCTCACCTGATAATCCAGCGTGGCGATCGCTTGCGGAGACTTGGTAATCGCTTCACTAGGGGGCAATCCAGCGAGCGAAGTCGTGATCTGTCGGGTGGCCGCTTCGAGCGCTTTACGAATTTCTTGTCCCCAATGATTATCTTGACAGTGCAATCGCTCCAGCTTCACCTGACCGTTGGGACGAAACATCACCAAAGCGCCCCCATCCGCATCCGTCACGCGGCTGGCCATCAAGGGGATCAATTCTAAAAACTGGTTGAGATTGTTGAAACTGCGAAGTGCAAACCCCAGAGAACTCAACAAATCCTGAATTTTGTGTTGCTCACGGTTGAGCCGAGCCACGAGTTCTTTGAGTGCAAAAACAGGGGTGACATCTGGCGGGACACCGTTGCGATCGGGTTGAGAGGGCTGTCGGGGAAGGGGCACAGCAGTCATTAGGTCAGGGCATGGGGTGAAACAGACAGCGCGTTCAAAAAAATGTCTATCTGGTGAGATTCAGGAAACAAGTTGTGAACATCAATATTAGCGAATGACTTGCAAATCGTGACATCTAGTTTTGTGAGTTTTTTTAGCTACTGAGAAAGCCGTTTCTCAAACTGCAAGATTTGGTTTCTATTGATACGTGATTTTCAGTAGTTTACCAATCGCAAAATAAGTAAAATCACAGATTAGCCTCTGTCAACCAAACTGCTAACCATAGAGGAATCAAGGATGTGAGAGCCGTCAATAGCGCGATCGCAAAAATCTAAACTTCTGCAAAATCTACAGGACTGTTTGATTAATTGCAAGCGATCAAGTCACAACTTGTGTGATTTACCCTTGACAAGGAGATTAGAGCGTCAAATGTCACCATTCGATCGAGAATTTAACTCAGAAATTGTGCTCTGCCCCTGATGATAATGGCTGTAGTAATCAACGTTCTGCTGAATTAGCGACACAATTCTTCAGTTATAGAGCAAATATCCGACGATGGTATAAAAAGTTTTCATAAATTTCAAGCAGCGACTCAGCGTGATTACCTGCTGCATAGAAAAATTTTGTCCGTATGTCAGTCCGTTTTAATCAAGGCGGATCAAAATTCCGATAGTGATTCTTAAAGCCATTTTGATGAAGTTTTCTCACTGCATTGCTGATTACTTCTTCAAGCTGCCAATTTTGGAGGACTTTTAGACAAGATTTTGGGTTCAAAGGCCCTCACTCGTAGGGAATTTAGGGGGCTGCCCGGATCTGCAAGCGAAGCGAAAGATTCTATCGAATTCAGGCTAATACCAAATTCACTATACTGATACAGATCCTCGCCCCCTAAATCCCCCATTTTGGGGGACTTTGAAACAGCTTCCCTGATGGGGTTTTTCAAATCTGAGAGATAGAAATCGGTTAATTAACTGATTTTTACGAGTATCGTTTGTTGGTTGATTTGGTATAAGACAAGATTCTCAAATCAAAGTCTTTGACAGGTGAATTTGCGGATCAACCTGACGCTACAGTTCCTCACGGGTGTCTCAAAGCGCGCAGAATCTTATCGCATTCACCTATCCTTGCACTTCATCAAGTGGGTTAAAAATTTCACCCGTGAGGTGGGCAGCGTCGTTGAGAAGGTAAGGCATGATATGTATTACTTGTTTAGTCCCGACTTTAGACAGAACGAATCTAAGGTCTAACGTCTGTGCTGCGCTGCAACGCTCAAAATAACGCTGTGTGTCGATCGGAGTCAATCAAACCATGAATCGAGAGAATCTAAAGCAAGATCTGACCGTCAACCCTTCCGCAGAGGCTCCGATCTCCACCGTCAAACTTCACTATCAGGTGGCGATGCCTCGACCCCAATCGCATCTGTTTGAGGTGACCCTTCGCATCACAGGCTGGCAACAACCCACCTTAGATCTGAAAATGCCCGTCTGGACACCTGGCTCTTATCTGGTGCGCGAATATTCTCGACATTTGCAAAACTTTGAGGCGGCTCCGTTAACCTGGCGAAAGATTCGCAAAAATCATTGGCAGATTGAGACGCAGGCACAGAGTGAGATTACAGTTCGCTATCGAATTTTTGCCAATGAGCTAACTGTTCGCACGAATCAATTGAATGTTAGCCACGGCTATTTTAATGGGGCAGCGCTGTTTTTCTATGTGTCAGGATTTGAGCAGCAACCGATGCAAATTGAGATTGTGCCGCCCGACGGTTGGCAAGTCACGACTCCGCTGCCGATCGTTCCAGGTAGATCCAATACATTTGAAGCGATCGACTTCGATATGTTAGTAGACAGTCCGTTTGAAATCGGAACACATCAGACCTATTCATTTGAAGCGCTAGGAAAACCTCATCAGTGGGCAATTTTTGGCAAAGGAAATGTGGAGGTCGATCGCATCATTCAGGACACCCAAAAAATTATTGAGGTCGAAGCTAATCTATTTGGAGGATTACCCTACGATCGCTACCTTTTTCTGCTGCATCTAACAACCAACGGCTTTGGTGGACTGGAACACAAAAATTCTTGCTCATTGGTTTATAGTCGATCGGGGTTTCGGGCAAAGGATAAGTACGATCGCTTTATGCAGCTAGTTGCTCACGAGTTCTTCCATTTGTGGAATGTTAAGCGCATTCGTCCCAAGGGGCTAGAAGTCTTTGATTACGAAGGTGAAAACTACACGCCTTCTCTCTGGTTTAGCGAGGGAACAACTAGCTACTACGATTTGCTCATTCCACTCAAAGCAGGAATTTATGATGCAAAAGCTTATTTGAATGCGCTAAGTCAGGAAATTTCTCGCTATCTGACGACTCCGGGGCGACTGGTGCAACCCTTGAGTGAGTCCAGCTTTGATGCGTGGATTAAGCTTTATCGTCCTGATGCCAACAGTCCCAACTCTCAGATGTCCTACTATTTGAAGGGCGAAATGATTACGCTGCTGCTCGATTTGGCGATTCGGATCAAGCATAGCAACCAGCGATCGTTTGATCATGTAATGCGCCAGATGTGGGAGCAGTTTGGCAAAGATGAGATTGGCTTTTCGCCTGAGCAATTGAAGTCTGTGATCGAGTCTGTTGCTGAATTTGACCTGACGAATTTTTGCGATCGCTACCTCGACGGCACCGAAGAACTGCCCTTTGATGAATATCTTTCTGGCTTTGGGTTGCGCTTGCAGTCAAATCTTGAGGCTGACTTGCCGCCTTACACAGGGATGACGGTGAAATCAGAGAATGGACGATCGCTGATTAAATTAGTCGAAGCTAATTCCCCCGCTCAAACTGCTGGCATTGATGTTGGAGATGAGCTATTAGCGATCGACGGTTTACGAGTGACTGCGGAACAATTGAGCGATCGGCTCAAAGAATATTCTGAGGGGGATGCGATCGAGGTGACCCTGTTTCATCAAGATGAGTTAAGAATCTGCACCATTAAACTAGTAGAGCCTCGTCCGACTCAGTATCAGGTGGTTGCGATCGAGCATCCTAGTCAAACTCAGCAACAAAACCTCAAAGGATGGCTGGGAGTCTCTAACCTTGAAGAAGTGCCAAATGGTTAGGAGGGAGGATTAAATAACTTGCGGCTGGCGTTTAAAACCGCGCCTACAAGCACGAAATCTGCCTTCGCAGACTAGAAGCGTGTTTGGATAGCTGCGGAAGTCTTTCTGAGCGTGAATTCGATGAAACCTTTCGCTGCGGTTGTTAATTCAACGTCAGTTCGATGAGAGTGACTCGCTTCGTTTCAATCGGCTTCAGCCCCCTA